>CAYJNB010000395.1:0-1578 GCA_964371205.1 uncultured Treponemataceae bacterium | reverse complement strand
AGATTTGCACGCGCACCAAAGAACTGCATTTCCTTACCTAATCGCATAGAAGAAACACAGCACGCAATGGCATAATCATCGCCATGGCTAACACGCATTAAATCATCACTTTCGTATTGTATAGAAGAAGTTTTAATCGACATTTTTGCACAATAGCGTTTAAATGCGCTTGGAAGCTTTGTTGACCATAAAACTGTTAAGTTTGGTTCTGGTGCAGGGCCGAGAGTATCTAGTGTATGTAAGTAACGATAACTAGTCTTTGTAACCATATGTCGTCCATCTACAGACATACCTGCAAGCGACTCTGTTACCCATGTTGGATCTCCAGAAAAAAGAGAGTTGTACTCAGGCGTTCTTGCAAACTTAACCAATCGCAACTTCATTATAAAATGGTCAATATACTCTTGAGCTTGTGTTTCGGTAATCAATCCTCGGTCTATATCTCTTTGTATGTAAATATCTAAGAAAGTTGAAGTTCTACCCAAACTCATGGCAGCGCCATTTTGCTCTTTTACCGCAGCAAGGTAGGCAAAATAAAGCCATTGTATTGCTTCTTTTGCATTACTTGCTGGTCGGCTCAAATCAAACCCATAAATCATACCGAGTTCTTTAAGTTCCTGCAGAGCACGTACTTGTTCAGCTAATTCTTCTCGTAATCGAATATTATCGGCTGTCATACGTACAAGAGCTGTATTAATTTGGTTTTTCTTGTCTATTATAAGTGCATCAATTCCATACAGTGCTACTCTACGGTAGTCACCTATAATACGACCACGACCATATGAATCAGGCAAACCAGTAATAATACCGCTTTTTCTTGCAGCTTTCATTTCGCTTGTATATGCATCGAAAACACCTTGATTATGTGTCTTACGATATTTGGTAAAAATCTCTTCTACCCGTTCACTTACTTTGTAACCATATGCTTCGCAAGAAAGTTCGGCTACACGTATTCCACCAAAAGGTTGCAATGATCTTTTAAATGGCTTGTCTGTTTGAAATCCAACAATTGTTTCTAAATCTTTGTTAAGATACCCAGGACCATGAGATGTAATTGTAGAAATAACATCCGTGTCCATATCCAAGACTCCGCCAGCATCAAGTTCTTTTTTATTTAACTCACTTACGATACCCCAAAGTTTTTTTGTCTTTTCGGTTGCATCTGCTAAAAAAGACTCATCGCCGTCATATGAAGTGTAATTTTTTATAATAAAATCTCGAACGTTCACAGAAGTCTCTGCATCGCTCCACCGCCCTGGAGTAAATCCGGCCCATTCTTTTTCATAATCGTTGAACATATAACCTCTCTTATTATGTATGAACTGCACAGAATGCTTTGCAGTATATCTATAAAAAAAATACTATTTTTAAAATAAAAAATCAACAGAATTTGTTAGTTTTAACTAACTTTTTTGCAAATATCTTTCTTTTTTTTTATATTTATTGTATACTCACAGCAAGAATACTTATTGGGTATTGATTTATTTTATAGTGGAGGACTTATTATGAGTTACACAGAAATTGTTTCTGTTATTGGTCGCGAAATTATCGATTCTCGCGGAAATCCTACAGTTGAAG
>CAYJNB010000394.1:0-1582 GCA_964371205.1 uncultured Treponemataceae bacterium | reverse complement strand
ATACTACTGCAATTTTGCTCATAATACTTCCTTTTTCTTTTTATATTAAGCAACCGTTAGTTGCATAATGTCTGTTCCTTCCGCCCAAAGGCGTTTATATACTTTTTTGCATTTATCAAAAAGCTCAAAAGTTCTCTTTGCTTTTTCTGGGCTCTCATATACTTTCCAATAACCACATAAATGACAGTTTTTTCCCTTATGGTTAATAAAACCGAGAACATCCGAAGGAGGATAGCCTAAAAATAAACCTATTTCGTGAGGGAATTCAGCACAATCATAAAATCGTGTTTTAAGTTTTCTGATTGCTTGTTTACTAGCAGTTTTGTTATATCCACAACCTGAAAGGATATATTGAGCTTCTTGAGTGTGTAAGTCTTTCTCTAAAGAGTCTGTTCTGTAAACATATAAAAGAGATGTTTCTTTTTGCTCTTTAAGAATACAGAGTTGTACGCCCTTATTTTTTAAGAAAATATTCCATTGTGCTATTTGAGATTTTAATAAGCGTTTATTAGCAGCTTTAATTGGAAAAAGACTTGCTGTTTTTATACCTGCTAATGTTGGGGCACATTGCTCTATAAGAATTTTCTCTAAACTCATATTAGCTAGCTTTTTTTACCTGTTCCAAAATATTTTTGAGGGCAGAAACAGAACTTGAATGACATCGTTCTATCGGTGCCTGACAGCGTTTTGCTTCACAGTTTGCACAAGCGATTAATTTGTGAGAAACAGTATTGGTAAAAAGAATAATTAAATCGGGGTCACCAAATTTTTTTCTAATTTCACCTTTCATTTTTGTAAATATTTTTGCCTTGCAGCCATATGCTTTACAGGTGTCCAAATATCTTCGTTCCATACATTCGTTTCCACCTACGATTACTACACTCATAGTTTCTCCTTAAAATGTTAGCATAAACTAACTAAATAAAGAATAATATATCTTTTGGATTTAAGCAAGTGTTTTCGTTAGTTTTTACTAACTTTTTTTAGAAAAAACTAACTTTTTTATTGACAGTTTTAATTATTAAGCATAATATAACACTGTTATATTATGCTTAAACGAAAGAATATTATGAAAATTGATCAAGCAACAGAAACAATTATTGAAAGTGCAAAAAAAGAGTTCCTCGAATTTGGTTATGCCAATGCTAGTTTGCGAAACATTGCAAAAAATGCAGGGGTAACCACAGGTTCTTTATATGCACGCTTTTCTAATAAGGATGCTTTGTTTTCATCGTTAGTAGAACCAATAACAGGTATGTTTTTTTCGCTTTTTGATAAAGGCAGTTGTAAGTCGTATGCAGACGCTGACCTTTCTAGCGTATGGGATAACTCACGAAATGGAATGATGGATTTGGTTGATTATATCTATGAACATAAAGAAGCCTTCGATTTATTAGTTAATTGTTCTGTAGGGAGCAGTCAAGAAAACTTTATTGAGTTATTGATAGAAAAAGAAGAAGAGCAACTTGTAAACTTTATTCCAAGATTAATTGAGGCAGGGTATGAGTGTAAATCTCTTTCAAAAAATGAAATACATACATTAGTCAGTTCAAACTATTATGCAATGTTTGAAATAGTTCGG
>CAYJNB010000393.1:0-1583 GCA_964371205.1 uncultured Treponemataceae bacterium | reverse complement strand
TTTAGCTCTCGTTTTTCTACCCTTTCTTATCACGAATCAATGTTTATGCAATTCGCTCAGAGGAACCGCTGCGGGGCTGTCGTTCTCGCCTTCTACCTTAGCAACTTCTTGTAAGAGTTCTTTTGCCTTCGAAGAGAGTTTTGTGGGAATGTGCACAATAACTTTTATGTAGAGGTCGCCTTTGCGGCTTGTTCCGGTGTATGGCACGCCTTCTTCTTTTACTCGAAGGAGTTTTCCGCTTTGAGTTCCGGCAGGAATGCGCATTTTAATTTTTTTATCGTCGAGCGAGGTTACCATAATTTCTGCACCAAGAGCTGCTTGAGTCATTGAAATAGGAATTGCACAATACAGGTCGTTTTCGCTTCTTTCGAAAGTTTTGTGAGGTGCGATGTGTAAGAAAATGTACAAGTCTCCTGCAGGTCCACCGTTTACGCCAGCGTCTCCTTGTTTTGGAATTTGTATACGTTTTCCATCTTGTACTCCGGCAGGGATAGTTACCAATATTTTACGACGTTTTTTTTCTACACCAGAGCCACTGCATTTTTTACAGGGTTTATCTATTGTTATGCCTTCTCCACGACAGGTTGGACAGGTTTGCGCCATAGAGAAAAAGCCGTTACTGCTTCTAACTTGGCCCGCTCCTTGGCAGGTAGTACACGTTTTTTTGGTTGAACCTTCGGCTCCGCCGGTACCTTTACAGGTTTCGCATGCTTCGTTATGGTTAAACTGAACTTCAGTTTTTGTTCCATATACCGCATCTTTAAATGAAATTTCTAGGTTATAGCGTAAGTCTGCTCCTCTGTTATGCTGTTCACGTCTTCCGCCGCGAGAGCCACCACCAAAGAAACTACCAAAAAGGCTGTCAAAGTCAAATCCACCACCACCGAATAGGTCTTGGAAGTCTGCATAAGCATGTGAGTAGCCTCCGCCACCGCCGCCCATGCCTTCGAGTCCTGCAAAACCATATTGGTCGTAAATCTGTTTCTTTTGGTCATCAGAGAGAATTTCGTAGGCTTCGGTAGCTTCTTTAAATTTTTCTTCTGCTTCTTTATCGCCCTGATTTTTATCTGGATGATACTTTACAGCAAGCTTTCTATACCCTTTTTTAATTTCGTCTTTAGAAGCGCTTTTTTCTACGCCTAATACTTCGTAATAATCTCTTTTAGCCACTTTAAATCCTTCATACTTTAATACAAAAACGCCAAAAGGTCCGAAGTAATTAAAAGAACACCGAAAAACGTAAGTTTTTCGGTGCCTTCAGACCTTAATTAGCGCTTTGCACTTATTTGTTTCTTATTTTTTTTCGTCTTCGTCCACAACTTCGTAGTCAACATCGTCTGCAGTTCCCTTTTGAGGACCAGCATCTTGTGCAGAAGTATTGGCACTACCCATGTCTGGACCTGCCCCTTCTGCGCCAGCTGCTCCACCTTGAGCTGCTTGTTGTTTGTACAACTCTTCGGCAATTTTATATGAAGCTTGTTTTAGCTCTTCTGTTTTTGCCTTAATGTCTTCGAGGTCTTCGCCTTCAAGTGAACGTTTAAGAGCTGCAACTGCATCTTCAATTTTTTGTTTTTCTGCAGCAT
>CAYJNB010000392.1:0-1589 GCA_964371205.1 uncultured Treponemataceae bacterium | reverse complement strand
TTTTGCATTCTTTGCGGGTAAGACCTCTATGCGTTAGATTAACTGCATCTTCGTTATATTTATCGAGAATCTCGCGAATAAGAAACCCTTCTTCTATGCTAATTTCATTATACGCATCATTAATTATATTCATCATATCTGCATTTTCAGGATTTGTTACCAAATATGTTTCAGAAACTTCTAGATTTAATACAGTATAATATAACTCCGGATTTTCTACTGTAGAAGCCATAATATAATAATCTGCATCTAAGTCTAAAAAGCGGTCTAGTGATGCATATTTATATTCAACTGATATGTTGTTTTTTTCTAAGTATTGGTCGAGAGCCGGGACTGCTGGGCTTCCATAGTATACTGCAACTGTTTTTCCGTCTATACTTTGCGGGTCATCATAAAACACACCTTGGTTTCCTTTTGTAGCAAGGCCAGATATAACGGTGTTAAAGGCCTTGTCTGCATATAAAAACTCGCTCTCTCTTGCAGGGCTTTTAAAATACAACCCAATCATGTCTACTTCATTGTTTCGAAGAGAGCTAAAAATATCTCCCTTTATTTCTACAAAGTCAAATGTTAAATCAGTTTTTTCTTCAATTTTTTTTAAGATTTCGTAAGATATGCCTTCATTGCCAATATTGTTTTCGTCAATTATTAAATCTGTTGCAACTTGATATCCGATTAGAATCGTTTTATCTTCGAGTGGAAATAGCAGTGTGCATAAGAAAAAAAACACGAAAATAAACGTGTATTGTTTATAGTTTTTAAGTGTAGGCATAGGTACTCCTGTTGTTGAAAAAAAAATAGCCCTTTGTATTATTTTACATCTCAATTCTTAAATCCGCAAGTATTATTTCAGAAAAACAAGTTATTTTTGTATACAAATTCTTTAGTAGAAAATACATAGACGCTTTATGTACTTTTAGAAAATCACGTGTTATACTTTCTTAGTCTTAACTTACATTTACAAAAAGAGGATAGAAAAAATGTTTAATAAACTTGTAGCTATTGAACCGGTACACTTACTCGACTACGCAGAAAAAGAGATATACAAATATGCAAAAGAAGTTATTTTGTATGACGATATGCCAAAAAATGATGACGAGATAATAGAAAGAATTGCTGATGCGGATGCAGTGCTCGTTAGTTTTACAACAAAAATACCTGGAGAGGTAATAAGAAAAGCACCAAATATAAAATACATTGGTATGTGCTGTAGTCTATATTCAGAGCAAAGTGCAAATGTTGATATCGTTACTGCACGTAAAATGAATATTATTGTTAAAGGGGTGCGAGACTATGGAGATGAAGGCGTACTCGAATTTGTTATTAGTGAACTCGTACAGCTTTTTCATGGTTATAATGGCAGAATGTGGGAAGACTATCCAAGAGAAATTACTAATTTAAAAGTTGGTATTATAGGTTTAGGAACTGTAGGCCAGCTTCTCGCTAGAGGATTACAATTCTTTGGAGCAGATGTCTCTTACTTTAGCAGAACAAGAAAACCAGATGCAGAAGCAGAAAATATCCAATATCGTGAGTGTCGTAATGCTGTTCTGCTAGAATTGTCGTAGGGGCCAAGAGAGCAACTTGCT
>CAYJNB010000391.1:0-1592 GCA_964371205.1 uncultured Treponemataceae bacterium | reverse complement strand
ATACTCCACGCAAAGCATATAAATGCTATAAAAATTGCCACTTTTCTCATACTATCTCCTTCTCTTATGCACATCTAGGTAAAATAGCTTGTATGCACAAGTCGGTATTTTTGTACCGCGGCACACTTTCAAAACTTCTAGCTACTACCTACCAACTTTAATTTGCTCTCAAATTTGTAATTATATACGTACTCTGAGGTGTAGCTCCAAAAGGTATTGTAGAAATATAATACATAGTATTATTTAGAATGAAGTAATTTCTTGATGAAGCTGTATCGATGGTTTTTAACGTAGCATGGGGTAAACGCTTTTGTATACGTAACTCTTCTTCAGAGTAAAAATGGTATTGTTCACGATATTCTTTTGGTGTAGGCTTGTTTAATCTATAATCATTTAGCCTGTAAAAATAGTAACTGTCAATATATAGAGCTTCTTCATTTTGGGCATCACTTTCGATAGATTTATCTGCTACGGTTAATGGGATTTCTTTAGCATTTTGAATATCATAATTAAAACCAACCTCGTAACTTTCTCCGCTTGACCCTCCAACAGAAACATATATTGTAAATAAAAGGCTAAAAGTATGCTCACTTGATTGTGTTATTACATAACTTGAAGATAAGTCCATTGCACCTCGGTGATTTTTTAGCGAATTTTCATCAAACTCCTGAGTAAATGCAATATTTTTTAACGCTTGATTTATTGTATCTGACAATGCTTGATTATCAAATATTTTGATAATAGGATATTCTATTTTTACAGAATTATGAGTAAGTTCATACACTACAGGCTTAATAAAATATGCGTCATTTTCCACTTGAATCGGTTGTGTTTTTAAGAAGGCATGTATATCTAACTCTACTATTTGATAGTCGTGTACTGTGCTCGTAACATCATTTTGATAATCGCGTGGTGTGATAGTTATTTTATTTACGTTCACAGAGTCTTCAATATACGCCTGATAAGGACTATTACTATTTTCTGCATGAGCCAATAAAAAGATAAAGATTCCAAATAATAACAAGCAAAACATACTTATTACTAATATCTTTTTCATACTGTTTATTCTCCTTGCACAATTTCAGTCTCTATAACACACTCTTTTTTATTATGTGCAACACCCATCAGTAGGACTTCGCCTTTTAAATCGGCATAGTATTGTTTTTCTTTTATCTGTTGTATGGCTTCTTGAGCGAGAAGCTGCAAAGTTTGATTCTGTTTTTCTTTGGTATCTTTTCCAAGCTGCTTAAACTCAATTACTATATGTTTGAGGTTTGGCAAAAGTGCTTTTAAGATAATGTCGCTTCTTCCATGCCCTGCTTCGATGTTTGATTTTATATCATAACTTGGTTGTAAATAAGCACACATGCCTAAAAATAACATGTGATAAGCGTTTTCTTTTGCGTCATGGTAGCTCATCATTTGAAGTACCATCTTCTTATAGATTTTGGTAAACTCGTCTATGTTAAACTCGTCTAAAAGATGATAAAACATCTCAGACAATCTACTGCCAAGTTTAGTATAATCTTTTACGATGCTTTCAAAATCTTGTCGTACTTCATAATTTGGTATTTTTACCTTAAATCGGTTTC
>CAYJNB010000390.1:0-1600 GCA_964371205.1 uncultured Treponemataceae bacterium | reverse complement strand
GCTTGTTTAAAAATATCATCAATAGAGCGTTTTGTATTAAGCTTTTTATCGATAAAATTGGTATCGCCTTCATACGAAAGTTGTAACTGATTTTTTAAATCGTTAAACCTATTATTTACAGGGGTTGCAGAAAGCATTAGCACCTTCGTTTTTACGCCACTTCTAATAACTTTATTTAAGAGTTTTAGATAACGGTTTTCTTTTTCATCTTCTCCTGCGCTTATATTGCCACCATTTCTAAAGTTGTGAGACTCATCAATAACAATTAAATCATAATTGCCCCAATTAAGACGGTCTAAATCGAGCCCATTTGAAGTTCCGTAATCTCTACTTAAATCAGTATGAAAAAGCACATCGTAACGAAGTCTATCTGAAGCAATTGGATTATTTATATAGTTATCTTTGTATGTGTTCCAGTTATTTGCAAGTTTTTTCGGGCATAATACAAGCACCGATTTGTTGCGGTTTTCATAGTACTTAATTACAGACAAAGCGGTATATGTTTTACCAAGCCCAACACTATCGGCTAAAATACAACCATTAAATTTTTCTAACTTATTTATTATTGCAAGAGAAGCATCTTTTTGAAAATTGTAAAGCGATGACCAAATTTTACTATCCTTAAAACCCGTTGCCTCATTTGGTAAAACATCTTCTGAAATATCTTCTAAAAACTCATTAAAAATATTGTAAAGAGTAAAAAAATACATAAAATCTGGTGAGTTTTCACTGTAGGCAGAACTTATGTTATCAATAACTTCTTCTGTTACCTCTTGTAATCGTTCTTTATCATTCCAAAGTGTTTCAAATAGTTCTAAATAAGTATTTGAAATTTGAGGATATGTTTTTTGCACAATATTGTAGGCATGATTTCCTCTTTCGCACCCTAAGTCAACAGTTGTAAAACCATTTATGGGCATATAGCTTTTTTCATCTACATTTATAAAGCCCATCATTGCTTCATTAGTTTTATTTGATTTAAAAGCAACCTTATCTTTTATCCATTGTGCACATTCTTTTGCAATTGCTTTTTGTGTTAATTCGTTTCTAAGCTTAACTTCAAACTCTGTACCGTATAAGCTTCTTTCACGGTTTAATCGAGGAATATAAAATTCTCTTTTTTCTTTGGGCGTTTTTTCAGTTATAAAAGTTGGAGATGTAAAAATAAAACGAAGACTCTCTATTGATTTTAGTTCTTTCTTTAGCTTTTCAAATGCATATATCGAAAAACATGCCGCAGCAATTGAAATCTTGCTGTCTTTTTTTATTTCAACTTGCAAATCATCTTTAAGCGTTTTATTCCTATTATCAATTATTTCCATTCCTACTCACCTATCATAATTATAACACAAAATGAGTCGTTTTTGGTAGTGACTAGTTACGCAAAAGTGAATAAAGTTTGATTTCTTTACTTCTTTTTTGCATTTCTCGAAGCACGCCTAAACTCTTCCCTAGCTTCTACTTCCTTCTGATACGCCTCTTTAGTCATTCCCATGTAGTTGTTATTCACCTGTATATTATTCGTAATATTCTGCTGTATAAATATATTTTCACTTGCCATTTCTCTTTGCTTACGAAGTTGAATTTGCATTTGTCTTCG
>CAYJNB010000389.1:0-1603 GCA_964371205.1 uncultured Treponemataceae bacterium | reverse complement strand
TTGTTCTTACCGGCTCTCAAAAATCAATTGATTATGAAAGTACCGATGCAAAAAATAATTTGCTCAATAGTTTTATTTATGCTTCGGATGATGAGTCTCATGATGTTTGTATTGTCTTTGATGGGAAGGTTATTCTCGGTTCGCGTGCCAAAAAGGTACAGACAAAGAGTTTTCATGCCTTTGAGAGTATAAATTATCCGTATCTAGCTGTTATGTATGATGGCGAAATAACACGGTATTTTTCGCTTCCTCGATGTACTGACTGCTTACAGTTTTATCACAGCATGCACGAAAATGTAGCGATTCTCAAAATGTATCCAGGTATTAAACCTCATGTTGTACGTTATTTTTTTGAACATTATGATGGTATAGTTGTAGAAAGCTTCGGTGTTGGTGGTATTCCGCAAAGTGTAGTAGACGAGTTTTATGCACAAATGCAAAACCAGTCACGGGAAAACCGTAAATTAGTTGTAATGACGACACAAGTTGCCAACGAGGGTAGTAACATGATTGTGTACGAGGTTGGAACTCGTGTTAAAAGAGAGCTCGAAATGCTTGAAGCCTTTGATATGACACTTGAAGCAACTATTACAAAGCTTATGTGGCTCATCCCACAAATTGAGCAAAAACAATTTTCTCAAATCGAAGATATGTTTTATAAAAATATTAACAACGACATTTTGTATCGCAAATAGTGTAGTACCTTTATTAGTAGAATTACCTTGTAGTTTTATTAAAATGCCAGTCAATTTTTAACAGAATTATATTTTAGAGATAGCTTATACTATTTGCTCTCCTATCTCCAACAAGGCTTCTCGTATATCTGCATTTATGCACACCGACTTACTTTGAATCTCTTTCGGGGCATAGGCATCGTCTTTGCTAATGCTCACATAGAATGCGTCGTTCCATTGATGGGTCATTTGCATAAAAGGGTATTTTATAATTCCTGGTGTGTTCATGCCAACGCCGAGTTCTAAGAAAACAACCTTTGATTTTCGGTGACTGTTCAAAACGGTTTCGTAGCGCTCGGCCGCTTTGTGCCAGCCTTCATCTTCTACAAAGGCATTGTCCTTCCTTAGGTTAGTTGTCATAGGCTCGCCACAGACAGGACAGTAGGGAATAAGCTCAGTAGGAATTCGCATGTTTTTTTGTTGCGCTACCATTTGACGCACTTGCTCTTCGTTGTCGTAGGTTTTGTTATGGCAGGGAACTGAACACTGAAACAACCCGTAGTCACCTTGTGTGTAAAATAGGCGTTCTTTATCGAAACCTGCTTTTTGGAATTTATGGTCAACATTTGTGGTAATTACAAAGTATTCTTTGTCTTTTACCAAATTCAAAAGAGCGGGGTAGGGCTCTTGAAGCTCATGTTCGTAGCGATTAATTAAAATATGACGAGAAAAGTAAGCCCAAAACTCCTCAAGTGTTGCGTATGGATAAAAAGCAGCAGAATACATATCTGT
Organism: uncultured Treponemataceae bacterium; assembly: GCA_964371205.1. GTDB lineage: Bacteria > Spirochaetota > Spirochaetia > Treponematales > Treponemataceae > CAYJNB01. The sequence continues at coordinate 137 of CAYJNB010000389.1, read as the reverse complement.
ATAGCCATATTGCGCTATAAAGTCTGCAAAATTATCGGTAAACCGAGTGCCTGAGTATAAAAGTCCTGCCGAGGCTGAAAGTCCGGAACCAGCACCAATAATAACTGTTTCAGCTTCATTTATTTTGCTGTTTACAA
>CAYJNB010000388.1:0-1620 GCA_964371205.1 uncultured Treponemataceae bacterium | reverse complement strand
TCTGTTTCTGTAAACTCAACAATGGGACCCGGTGTTTGGGTTGCTGTTAAGGAAGGAGAATAATCATGGCGATGAGAGCAAAAAAATTACAACCTGCAAAAGTAGAAGCTATTGCAGCGGTTAAATCAACATTAGAGACAAGTCCAGATTATATTTTTACAGACTACCGTGGTATGACTGTAGAACAAATCACGACTTTGAGAAGTCAACTTCGTGCAAAGAATTGCGAATTCAAAGTTATTAAAAACAACTTCGCTCGCTTAGCTTTCGAAGAAATGAAAATTGAAAACGTTGCAGAATACCTTACAGGTCCTACTGCAATTGCACTTTCAAAAGAAGATTCAAACGAAGTAGCAAAGATTATCTTTGATTTTACAAAAGAGGCTCCAACACTTAATGTTAAGGGTGCTTACATTGATAGTGCTGTTTATGATACAGCAAAAATCGAAGAGTTCTCAAAACTCCCAGGCAAAAAACAGCTTATTGCTATGATTGCCTCAACAATCAATGCTCCTGTACAAAAACTTGCTGCGACATTGCAAGCGTACGTGGACAAAAAATCTGCAGAAGGCGCAGAGTAATCGTTGCATAAAGAAAGCAGTTTGTTTTCGGCAACATAAAACAAGAAACAAGGTTCAGGCTTCATTGCTGTCGTCCTGTTCCTAAAAAAAATAAGCCTATTAAGGAGAAGATAATATGGCAGCTATTAAACAAGAAGACATTTTAGAAGCGATTGCTTCAATGACAGTTTTGGAAGCATCAGAACTCGTAAAAGCAATGGAAGAAAAATTTGGTGTAACAGCAGCAGCTCCAGTAATGGTAGCAGGTGCTGGTGCAGCAGCAGGTGGCGCAGCAGCTGAAGAGCAAACAGAATTTACTGTAACACTCGAAGGTGCAGCAGCAGACAAGAAAATTGCAGTTATTAAAGAAGTTCGCACAGTAACAGGTCTTGGTCTTAAAGAAGCAAAAGACTTAGTAGAAGGTGCTCCTCAAACTCTTAAAGAAGGCGTTTCTAAAGAAGAAGCTGATAAAATCAAAGCTTCAATTGAAGCAGCTGGTGGAACAGTTAAAATTGCATAACTCCACTAAAATTACCCTTGCAGTTTAGCGGGGTATTGGAAGCACTGGTTAGCATTAGCAGTTAATCAGTGTTTTCTGCTTTTCTCGGATTTTTGCCAGTAGAAAAAGTTAGCAGCAAGGCATAAATCTGTGTTTTATTTTAATGCGAAGTACTAAGGGGGTCTCGGTGTTCGCAAGAAATCAGGCGATCGATCGTCAATATATTGGTAAAAACATACAGAACTTCATGGAGCTTCCAGATCTTATAGATATTCAACTTTCGTCTTACGATAATTTTTTACAACGTGGTAAGACTTATAGTGATGATACATCTACAGTACAAGGTCTCGAGGAAGTTTTTAAGTCAACATTCCCCATAGAAAGTCCAAATGGCGACATGCTTCTTGAATATGAATATTATGAACTCGATGAGGAAAATATAAAATTCAACGAGCAAGAGTGTAAGCAAAAAGGGTTAACCTATGCAGTACCTCTAAAAGCTCGTATAAATCTTATCTTTCAACAAACTGGAGAAATCCGTCAAAAAGATATTTACATGGG
>CAYJNB010000387.1:0-1622 GCA_964371205.1 uncultured Treponemataceae bacterium | reverse complement strand
CCAACTGTAGATATTGTTGAAAGACTTATTCCAATATTTAATTTCAAAGCGTAAGAGAAATTTATTTATTCTTTGCCTTTTTTTTACGCTTTTTCTTTTTTCGTGTACCTACATTGTTTTCAAGCCAAATTGTGTAGGCTGATGTAAGAATTGAAAAAATGCGAATAAGCCATTGCAAAATGGTGGTTTCGCCGGGGTATGGTTTTTGCGTTATGAGCGCATAGGGATTTTCTTGCCAACCGTTTAGCGGAACTTCTACAAGGTTTGTTACCTTATAAACAAGTGAAAAGATGTCTAAATTATCTACGGTAATTGAGTACCGACGAGATGGAATTGTTCTTTCTTCAAAAGGAAGAACGGTATACATTTCGTCAGTATTTTTTATGAAGAGTGCAGTGCCAGAAGGTATGTTTTCTAGTGGAATAGGAATCAGCTTCATATGTTTTGGCTTTTCTGTATTGATTTTTAAAATGTACGCATAATCTTCATATTTATTAGGAATATCTACCGTGTCAGTAAATGCTCTACCATTATATTCGTAGGTAAAAATGCCTCTGTAATTACTAAAAGTGTAACGTGAAGTATTTCGCTTTGTGTCTTCAAAATTACCAATAATATAGGCTGTATCATTAAAGGTGTCGCTTAACTGTCGTCCTTGAAAAACCCATGTAAGAGCGGTAACTGCTATAGCAACAAAAGCGCCCGCTGCAAAAACAAGAGCAAGGCCATTTGGAACAACAATCCAGCGTTGAACACGCTCCGGAAAAGTAATGAACTTTCTTTTATCGTTATAGAGAATGAGCATATTGAGAGAAAAAATAACTAACTGAACAGAAAAGATATATTCCATAGATGGTTAACTCCTAAACAACCAGTAGTATAACAAAAAATGTTTTTTCAATCTATTGTAGCTACACATATTCTTATGTATATAAAATTCGACAATTATTATAAAATCTGATACACTGACTTTAAAACTATGATAAAACAAACGCATAGAGTTAATAAAGTAGGAGACCGTAATTAAAGAAATTGTTGCAAAGAGTCTAGTTTCTAGTAAAAATAATATGAACATTTATCGAGGTTGTACTCATGGATGCATTTATTGCGATTCTAGGAGCGAAGTCTATGGCAAAACCTATACATTTGAAGATATTGAAGTAAAGGTAAATGCCGTCCAGTTATTGGAAAAAGAGCTTTCCAAAAAGCCAAAGCGCTGTATGATTGTAACAGGCTCAATGACAGATCCCTACATTCAGCTAGAAAAAGAATTAGAGCAAACAAAAAAGTGTCTAGAGGTAATTGAAAAACAAGGCTTTGGTGTTGCGCTCTTAACAAAGTCTGACCTTATTTTACGTGATATTGACCTACTGGTTAGGATTAACAAAAAAGCTAAATGCGTTGTACAAATGACACTCACAACATTCGATGAAGATTTATGCAAAGTTCTTGAGCCAAATGTTGCAACAACAAAAAGGCGCTTTGAAGTTCTAAAAGAGATGCAAAGGGTGGGGATTCCAACCATAGTTTGGCTCACTCCTATTTTACCTCTTATTAATGATACAGAAGAAAATATTACGGGGCTTCTTAATTATTGTAAGGAAGCCGGTGTAAAAGGAATT
>CAYJNB010000386.1:0-1639 GCA_964371205.1 uncultured Treponemataceae bacterium | reverse complement strand
ACTTGAGGAATATAAGATAATAATTCGTCAGAACTAAGACCGGGAGCAAGACCATTTTCTGTTTCTTTGGCAGCAATGGTCCCTCCCGTTCCAATCATAAGTATTTTTTTCATTACGTAAGACAATCACCTATTTTATAGAGCTTGTTCGGTAATCCCAATCACACTTATCGAGTTTTTCAATTGCATCTACAACACAGTCAACTAAAACTTTTTCCATTTTAGCGCCTTTTTCAGCAGTTGCTTTTGTAGCATCACCAGTTGCACCACAGTTAGTAATCTCAGAAAAGTCCCATTTAATATCTATGTGATCTGGAATATTATCTGGTACCACGCAAGAGGCAAGTTCAGGTTCACACCATTGTGGGTACAGGTGATACGCAATAGAAGACTCACCTTCTCCAGCATGGCCTAATCCATTCCACACTTCAAACGTATCTTTTGGAAGTAAATCGCCTGCAACTACCCACCAAGCTGGAAGGGCTGCAATTTTTGCTTCCGGATATTTTTCTTTAATTCTGCGAGAAGCTATTTCGATTGGAGCGATGTTCCCATCATGACCATTCATCAAAAAGATTTTTGTAATACCATTACGCAATACTGATTCGATAATATCGTAGATAACTTGTGTTGTTGTATCGTAACCGAGTGTAAGTGTAAAAGGAAAAGTGTCATAGTGTGCGCTGTAACCAACAGTAATTGGAGGCAGTACTAAAAGCCCTTTTACGCGATCAGCAATTTTATTTGATAACATATACGAAACAAGTGTGTCTGTTCCGGAAGCAAGATGCTCCCCATGGCATTCGCAAGATCCAATGCTTAAAATAACCTTGTCATATTTTCCTTCGCGCACTTGGTGAGCAGTTAATTTTACCAGTTCATGATTTGCCATAATTTTTCCTCAAATATAAGTTAAGAATGCAAAAGCGAGCATTCAAAGAAAGCTCGCCTTTATAAATTTAGAGAGATTTTACTAATTCTGCGTCAACTTTTCCATCTGGAGTTACTTTATATAAAATATAGTAAGCTGCAAATGAAACTAGCATTGCGAGTAAACCTGTTGGAATGTCGCTTGGTAATGGACTAATAACAGTAAAGTAGAAGCTAAACAAAGCACCAATAACGAAAGAGAAAATTCCTGCAAAACGCCAAGTAGGTTGCTTATTTAGTAATGAACTATCGTATTTTTTGCTTCCTATTAAATAATAGTCTGCTAAAATTGGTACGCAAATTGGTGGTGCGAATGCGCCGAGATAGTTAATAAATGTTGCAAAGAAAATTTGATAGAATCCGATTGAGCCAACGATTGTTCCGGCTATACCACAGATTGCTACAAGCACTTTACGTTTAGCGGTTATTCCAAGAGCATCAAGAACAGGACCTGTGTACAATGCATTACAGTAAAGTTCGCTATTGTCAGTTGTCCAGAGAGAAGTTGTCCATGCAAAAACAGCAACAACTGCAAGAATTGCGCTAAATCCCATCATCCAAGAAACGTAGTTATAGTTTCCAACACTAACTGTTCCAATATAACCAACTAAGTTTAGAAGTGGATTTGTAAAGATAAAACATGATGCTGCACAGAGCCAAACAGCTTTTGCACTCTTGTTAAAGCGGAACATGTCGATACCCATAACAGC
>CAYJNB010000385.1:0-1643 GCA_964371205.1 uncultured Treponemataceae bacterium | reverse complement strand
GAAACAGTTGTATTTCCGCATCCACTTTTACCTGAGATAGCTATTCGTAGTTTTTTTTCTTTTGGAATTATAAATTGCATAAATGTAGCATATCAAAAAAATGACTAAAATTCAATACTATTTTATATAGGTTTCTATATCTGCAAACACACCATTGTTATAAAAACGTACTGTTCCTTTGCCTGCATTCTTTGCTTCGTACATTGCTCCATCAGCAAAATGAAGTAAATCTGTTGCATTAGTTGCATCTGTTGGAAAGTGAACTACACCTATACTACAACCACACTCAAGAAGTACATTATCGTGCTCGCAAGGTGTTGTAAAATCTGCAAAAAGACTTTCTATAGCCTTAACTAATTGTTGGCTCTCACCAGTATCTGGAAGTAAAATAACAAACTCATCCCCTCCATGCCTATAACTCATATTTAGTAAATATGGATTTCGAATAAGCCGTTTACCAAGTTCTTTAAGTAGGGTATCTCCGGCAATGTGTCCAAGATTATCATTGATTCTTTTAAAGCCATCCAAGTCGCAAAAAAGCATATACCACGAAGAGCCTAAATCGCTCTTACCTGCAACGCAAACTTCTAAATCTTCTAATAGCTTTCGTCGATTTGCAAGCCCCGTTAATGTGTCATGATTAGCAATTTTTTGAACTAATAGCTCATTTTCTTTACTGTCGGTAATATCGACGCTCGCAATCAAATGAGCTAGACGTCCATCAATCCATGGAAAGGCAGAGCTCAAGACTCTAAACCAAGAACCATCGAAGGCTCTTTGATAGTCCCAAGAATATATTTTCGTAGGTTGTCCATTTTGGTCAACCAATTTTTTCTGAGGACAAAATTCACATTCGCCAAGTTTATCGGTAAAAATAGCTTCCCAACATTTTTTGCCCATCATATTTTCAACACCGCCATAGGGTGCCGCCATAGATTTATTAGCATAGAGCATGTCGTGTGTATAGTAATCATTTACATAAATATCTATTCCAACATGATCAAGCACGTTTCGTAAGGCTTGTTCCGCCTGTAAAAGTCCTGCTTGACAAATTTCTAACTTAACACTATTAACTAAAAGGGATAGTACATATAAACATTCTTCTAACTCAACTATCTTTCGTCTATTTTCCCCTCGTCGATCGGCTAGGCCTATAATTCCTGCTAGTTCTTTTTTTTCATTTTTTACAGGTACCATTACAAAGGAACCTGCATTAAAAATTGAGGCAAGCTTAAGTTCTAACTCAGAACTATCTTTATTTTTAGAAAACATTACAATACGTGAATCTTTCAGCTCTGAATATAAATCATTGCCTAAAACATCTCGTAAATCGATTGTATCTTGTAATGTTTCAAAGTCGTACGACTGATGGCACTTGTATTTAGTAAAAATGCTCGAATAATTAGCTTGATACACAAAACCACAGCCAAAATCAAAGAATTCACATATATCATGTAAAAATTCCCTAATTGAGTCGTACTCACCGGTACTCGTATTGAGTTTTTTCATCATATCTGCATAAAAACTAATTAACCGTTTATCCATCATAGTCCTATAAGGGTAATTTTACTAAAAAAATACGCCGTGTAATAGTATATCGTGTTATTATTAATAAGTCAAACAAAAATAAGTATAAAATCTTT
>CAYJNB010000384.1:0-1649 GCA_964371205.1 uncultured Treponemataceae bacterium | reverse complement strand
CGACCCATAATGGTTACGCCATTTGTAGAGAAGGTCCACTTGTCTGTAAGCGGTCTTTTTTTGCGCATTTCTTCTGTTTCTTTAGAACCTACTCTACTTTCTCCATAAAGCGAAGTGTATGATTTTTCTAACGCTTTTGTTACCTTGTGATCCTTTGGAATAACCCAGGTTGGAAAGTAGCATTCAATCGGGTATTTTAAACCAGTCCATGATGGGCAATCATAATCGTACATACTAACTACTACATCGCTACCATATTTTTTAACATTTGGTAAGTTTCGAATTTCTTCGAGGCAGCTTTCCCATGTTTCGCCGGCGGTCATTCGTCGGTCTAAAGAAACAGAGCAGCCATCTGCAACTGCACAGCGTGAAGGTGAACTATAGAAAATTTGCGACACTGTAATAGTTCCGCGTCCTAAAAAGTTTGCTTCTTCGCTTTCTTTATTAAAGGCAGGATTAAGCATTTTTACTAATCCTTTAATCTCGTTTGTATCTGTATCGTCGTTTTCGTTTAGACTTCGTACATCTTGTAGTATGTCGGCCATCTTATAAATTGCATTGTCTCCACGCTCAGGAGCTGAGCCGTGGCAGCTTACACCCTTCACTTCTACTTTAATTTCCATTCGTCCGCGTTGGCCACGATAGATTCCGCCATCTGTCGGTTCGGTAGAAACAACAAAATCTGGCTTTATGCCACTTTCTTTTATTATGTATTGCCAGCACAGTCCGTCGCAGTCTTCTTCTTGTACAGTACCGGTAACGAGCACCTTATACTTATCATTTAGTAGCCCAAGATCTTTCATAATTTTTGCGGCATATACGGCAGAAACAATACCTCCTGATTGGTCGCTTGTTCCTCGTCCGCCAATTTCTTCGTCGGTTTCGTATCCTTCGTAAGGATCAAATGTCCAGTTTGACTTTTCTCCAATACCGACTGTATCAATATGTGCATCGAATGCAACTATTTTTTTGCCTGTACCCATCCAGCCAAGTACGTTCCCCATGCCATCAAGTTCAGCTTTATCAAAGCCGAGTTTTTCCATCTCTTGTTTAATACGCTTAACAACAAGCTCTTCGTTGCAACTTTCGCTTGGTAACTTAATTAAATCCCGTAAAAAAGCCGTCATGTCTTTTTCGTAATTTTGCGCTGCACTCTTTACTTTTTCAAAATCCATGTAATCCTCCTAATGTGACTGTCTACTATTTTATTAATTCTTATACTGATTCTGACCATACAATTTTTCGGTACATTTCTGGGTCTGTATCTCCTTCTGTCGAAAAAAGTAAGATGCGTGAGTGCTCGTCTATACCAAGTTCTTTTCTAAGGCTCTCATTCTCTGCTTGGAATAAGACGCTCAATAAACCAGCAGGAACAGCGCCTGACTCACCCGAAATAACTCTCTCATCTCCTTTTAGCGGATTGCCCAATAATCGCATACCATGTGCGGCGACCCAGTCGGGGGCAGACACAAAGCAGGTTGTATTGTTCCATAAAATATCCCATCCTATGGTATTTGCCTCTCCACAGGCAAGCCCTGCCATAATAGTTTGCAGACTTCCAGTAACTGCAATCGGTTTACCTTCGCCGGCTAAGGCTGAGCGGTATAAGCAATCTGCGGCACGTGCTTCAATCACAACCGTTTTAGGGC
>CAYJNB010000383.1:0-1659 GCA_964371205.1 uncultured Treponemataceae bacterium | reverse complement strand
TGTTGTTGACGATTATGCTTTCGTATGATATTCTTATCGGTAAGAACACTGTATTTATTTAGTGTTCAATTCTTTATTATTTCCGGATGAAAACATGCACATTTTTGATACTCATGCGCACATCGGGCTGATTTATGATGATCCCATTGAACAATTGCGCGTCATACAAGAAGCAAAACAGGCTCATGTTACTCGTATAGTTAGTATTTGTAACAGCCTTCACGATTTTTCTAAGGTATACGAAAACCTTAAATCACTTCCATCAGTGTACCATGCAGTAGGAGTTGCTCCTTCTGAAGTAGAAACACCAGGAAAGGATTGGATTCAGTTTATAGAACAATCTCTTAAACTTCCAAATGTAATTGCATTAGGAGAAACAGGACTTGACTATTTTAGACGTTTTGGTGATAAAAGACGTCAAATTGAATTATTTATTACACAGCTAGAAATAGCAGAGAAAATGGATGTACCAGTTATTATTCATAACCGCGAAGCAGGAAAAGATGTTCTAGATATTCTTTCAGAAAGACTTCCTTCTGCAGGTGGTGTTCTACACTGTTATTCGGAAAATGCTGAATATGCAAAAAAAGCAAGCAAATTAAATGTTTACTTTTCTTTTGCTGGTAATGTAACGTATAGAAACGCTCGTAACTTGCACGAAACCGTGCTTAATTTGCCTCTCGATAGAATTTTAGTAGAATCAGAGAGTCCTTTTATGGTTCCTGCAGAATTCCGAGGAAAGCGTAATATGCCTTCTTACACACAATCCACTGTACGTTTCTTGGCAGATATGCTCGAAATGGATTTAGAAGAACTTTCTGCTCAGTTGTGGAAAAACTCTTGTACTTTCTTTAGACTTCCTGAAGAAGCATAAGTTTTAATAGTCTAAATTAAAAAGAGAAGTGTTGTTGGTAATTTGCCTTCAACACTTTTTTTATGTCCTTTCTTTTTTTAGTAAATTATGCTTATTGATTTTTTTATATAAAACAGGATATCTTAAGGATATATGAAGGAAAATCCGTTTTATCGCCCTGTTCAAATTGGAAGAGTTCAACTTGAAGGTAACCTCTTTTTAGCCCCAGTTGCCGGTTATTCTGACCGTGCTTTTCGTACTGTCTGCGTAGATGGGGGCGCAAATTTTACTTACACCGAGATGGTATCTTCCGAAGCCCTTACCCGCTCTTCGGTAAAAACAGAACAAATAATGTTTCGATCTCCAAATGAAAAAGCCTACTCTGTACAGCTTTTTGGAGGCCTTCCAGAAACAATGGCTCGTGCAGCAGAGATTGTTATTCAAAAAGTTAATCCAGAAATTATAGATATAAATGCCGGCTGCCCTGTTGCAAAAATTGTTAAAACAGGTGCGGGATCCTCTTTAACTCGAGACCCTGAGCGCCTTTTTGCTATTACTAAAGCAACAGTAGAAGCGGCCGGGTCAACTCCAGTAACAGTAAAAATACGCTCTGGATGGGATTCTTCGTCTCTTACTTGGAAAGAAGCAGCCCTCGCCGCATTGGAAGGCGGAGCTCAAGCTTTAACAATTCATAGCCGTACAAGAGCACAAGCCTACGAAGGCAAGGCAGACTGGAATATTCTAAAAGCCTTGGTAGAATTGATTGATGGTCGAGTTCCTGTTTTTGGTTCTGGAGATGCCTTTAC
>CAYJNB010000382.1:0-1697 GCA_964371205.1 uncultured Treponemataceae bacterium | reverse complement strand
ACCGGTGTTCCTTTTAAGAACTTAGGAATTGGGGCAATGTCAATACGCTCTCTAATTCCTGCCATAAAAATCATAGCAAGTAAGAAACCAGCTGCAGCACCAAAGGCATACACAATTGATTCAATAAAATTGTAGTCGTACTTGTCTATACAGTTAAGTGTAACAGCAAGAATAGCACAGTTTGTAGTAATAAGTGCTAAGTACACACCCATTGAACTATACAATGCCGGTACTGACTTCTTAAGATAAAACTCAACCAATTGTACCAAACTAGCAATAACTAAAATAAAGGTTAGCGTGCGTAAAAACTCAAGTCCGAGCGGTACTAACACAAAGTTGTACAGCGGGAATGTAACCGCAGTTGCTAAAACCATTACGAATGCAGTTGCTGCACCCATACCGGTAGATTTTTGCACATCAGACGACATACCAACAAAGGGGCAGAGCGCTAAGAATTGCATAAGAACAACGTTGTCTACCAACATTGAACCAAGAAAAATACTTATATAGTTCATTTTGCACCGCCTAATTTTTTAAGAGCCATGTTAATCGAAATAAATAATCCAAAAACAAAGAATCCGCCCGGAGCACCGGCAAAGAAGCGTACTGCATACTCTTCTGGAAAGAGGGTTATGCCAAATAGTTGACCTGCACCCAATACTTCGCGTACTACAGAGATTCCTGCTAAAACCCAGGTAAAGCCGAGCCCCATTCCGAGTGCATCCAAAATTGAATAGCCAATTGTTTGCTTAGAAGCAAAGGATTCAACGCGACCCATAATAATACAGTTTACTACGATGAGTGGAATAAACACACCGAGCGACTTTGAAAGGGCAGGGATGTATGCTTGCATTACTAAGTCTACAATGGTTGTAAACGAGGCAATTACAATAATAAATACCGGAATACGAATTGATGAAGGAATTACCTTGCGGAATGTACTAATAATTATTTCGCTCATAAGCAAAACAAAGGTCATAGCAAATCCCATCCCAATACCGTTTTCTAATTTTGTGGTAACAGCCAGAGAAGAACAAAGTCCAATCATCAGTACCAATAAAGGATTTTCTTCAATAATCCCGTTTGTAAATATTTTTAATTTACTTTTCATTGATTTACCTCCAACAGGGCTTCTTTTGCAAATCCACTTGCTGTTTTTACAATGTGGAGAACACCTTCGGTTGTAATGGTTGAACCACTAATACCGTCAATATCGCTTCCGCGTACAAAACCATCGTTAATCGACTTGTTGTTAAATTGATCTTTAAAAAGTGGCTCTTTTGCTTTTTGTCCAAATCCGGGAGTATCGGTAAGTGTTAAAAATTCAATACTTGTAATATTTTCGTCAGTTCCAACACCCATAAGAATAACAGCATTAGCGTACGTATTACCACTGGCTTGAACAACTGCACCTATAACAGTTTCGCCTTCAAGGGCATACAGTAGTTTTTCTACTTTTACACCGTCTGTAGTAATTGCTTCAAACCCTTCTACTGGGTTAAATGCATCTGCAGTACTAAATACAACTTGCATTGCAGCCTTTGCTTCATTTTCTTTAATTTCTGCAATAATTGGCGAGGTAACATTATTTACCATCGCAAGCACAGTACAAGCAGCAACGGCAAATAGGGCAAGGATTAGCCCGAGTTTAATCATCTCTTTCATTTTGTCCCCTTTGGTTTTGCCACAAAGCCATA
>CAYJNB010000381.1:0-1697 GCA_964371205.1 uncultured Treponemataceae bacterium | reverse complement strand
TAGCTACTCGATCTCAACTGAGTAAAGCTCTTAATCTAACTCCTGCTGCAATTACCAAGATTGTACAAGAACTTATAGAATATAATGTAATTGAAGAAACAGGCTTTTTAGCAGGGGAAAAAGGGCGTCGTTCGGTTGGCATAAAGCTTCGTCAGGATTTTTTATTTATTGGAGTAAGAATAGCAAGACGAGATTATTCGATTGGTGTATTTGATTTTAATGCAATCATTTATGAATACTTTACCGACGAAATACATAACGAGCACCTTGAAGATATTCTTACAAAAGTTAAAAACCAAATTCAAGAATATATACAAAGATTTGGTAATATTGTTTCTATAGGGATCGCAGTACCAGGTCCATACTTGGAAAATGAATCAAAAATTGTTTTAGTAACTCAAGCAAACAACTGGGAAAATGTAAATGTACGCAAAGAGCTTGAAGGGTTTGTTGATATTCCTATTACAATAATGCACGACGGAAATGCATGTGCTCTTTCTGACTGGTGGTTTGGCGACTATGTCTTTCATAAGGAAGGAGTGTTGTTTCACTTAATTTTAGGCGAAGGGGTTGGAGCTGGAATCGTAATAAATGGCGAAATACTCAGTGGCGTGGATGGTGTTGCCGGAGAGTTTGGCCATGTTAGCATTGATGTAAATGGACCACGCTGTGAATGCGGTAATTACGGTTGTTTTGAAACATATTGTTCTTCTTTAGCCTTAGAGCAGCGAGCACAAACACTCTTAAATAAATTCCCCACATCAAAACTTAATGCCTACAATAAAATTGTATATTCAGACATTTTCAAACATGCAAACGAAAATGACGAATTGTCTCTTATGCTCGTACAAGAAGCAGGCAAATACATAGGCTATGGCGTTGTAAATATTATAAATGCGTATAATCCATCGCTCATAGTACTCAGCAATCAAATGGTTCGAGATAGCGCTCTTATTATGCAAGAAGTCAAGAATGCAGTTAACGAGAGAATCCATCCCTCATACAAAGATACAGTAAAAATTGTAACTAGCACCTTTGAAGACGATCCTTCGTTGTATGGTGCAGCAGCAATCGCTATGGATTACTGCCTAAAAAATCACACTACCCTCATTGAGAAATAGAGGGAATTAAAGAATCTATTACAAATTAATCTTTGGTAGATGCCAGTCGTGTTTTGCAGAAAACAATCTAAGAATAAAAATGAGTGAAACACAAATAGTCATTAACACTGAGTAATGAATTGTTGTATGTGTATACAGAAGGTAATAAACAATTCCTCCAGCTAGAGCTGCAACAGCATATACTTGTTTATGCAGTACATAGGGCACATCTCTAACAAGTAAATCACGAATTACTCCACCTCCAATTCCTGAGCACAAACCAACAAATATTACTAAAAATGGACTCGACTCCTTGTTAGCAAAAAGGACAATATTCATTCCGTTTATAGTAAAAACACCCAATCCAAGAGCATCAAAAATATTAATAAGAGCATCAACCGTTATGTGCTTTTTTATACTGCGCTTACGTGCAATATACACACAACAAAAAGTTAAAAATGAAACGCAAAGTGCTACAGTTACATATACGTAATTGGTAAAAATAGTTGGAGGCACTCTTCCAAGACAGACGTCTCGAATTATACCGCCACCAACAGCAGTGGTAATAGATAAAAAAGAAACACCAAAAACATCTAA
>CAYJNB010000380.1:0-1725 GCA_964371205.1 uncultured Treponemataceae bacterium | reverse complement strand
CAGTCCCTACGGGAATCGAACCCGTCTTTGCGCCGTGAGAGGGCGCCGTCCTAGCCGATAGACGAAGGGACCAAGTCTTGCATAAAAAAGCACTGGTTTATATTACTCTATTTTACATAACTCTGTCAACTTTTTCTTGCTGTATCACTTCTCTTATAGTATACTTAAGTAACTATAAGCAATACAAGCTTTATATTGAGGTAAGAAAATGGAAAGACCGGAACTATTAAAAGATAAGAACTCAGTATTAAATGACTTACTCAAGGTGCTTTGTGCAGAACGTGGCGAAAAACTAGATGAGTCGCTCTCGTACGAAGAACGTCGACAACTATTGCATGCACTATTCAATGTGCGCCCACCTGAGCCGGTTACAGACGAGTTTCTCGAAATACAAGATGCTCTTTTGTGGAGCGAAACTGTCGAAAAAGGCATTGTAGAAATTGAAAACCTCGACTACAAGAACAATATAACGCTCTGGCAAGGCGATATTACTCGACTTAACGCTGATGCAATTGTAAACGCCTGCAATTCTGCCTTGCTCGGTTGTTTCCAGCCTTTACACAAATGCATAGATAATGCCATCCACACGGCGGCAGGAGTGCAAGTGAGCCGAGATTGTCAAAGCATTATGAACGGGCAGCACGAGCCAAATGGACAAGTACAAGTTACTGGAGCCTACAATTTGCCGAGCAAGTATATTTTTCATACCGTTGGCCCAATTGTTTCAGGGCGCTCACCATCCACAGAAAACAAACACGACCTTACATCCTCTTACCGTTCTTGTCTAAATAAAGCGGATGAGTTGAATCTTTCAAGTATCGCTTTTTGTTGTCTCAGTACGGGTGTTTTTGGTTACCCCAATAAAGACGCGTGTAAACTGGCTGTTCGCACTGTACTTGAATGGCAGCAAGAAACAAAGAGTTCTCTACAAATTATCTTTAACGTCTTTTTAGACAAAGATAGAGAACTTTACGAAAATGAATTATCGTGAACTATACGAAGCTGAACTATCTTAAAAGAACTAAAATTCTATAAACGTACTAAGCTAGATGTGGAGAAAGAAATGAATGAATATGAAGAAGAAATTGCAATTATAAACAGCAAAATAAACGAAGCTGAAACAGTTATTATTGGAGCAGGCTCGGGTTTATCTACATCTGCAGGACTCCTGTATTCAGGTTCGCGCTTTACCAATAATTTTGCAGATTTTATTGCGAAATACGGATATGCAGATATGTATTCAGCTGCCTTTTACCCGTATCCGTCACTTGAAGAATTTTGGGCATATTTTAGCCGCCACATTTTGCTGAATCGCTACGAGCATAAAATCCAAGAACCCTACCCTACCCTTTTAAATCTAGTAAAAGGCAAAGAGTACTTTGTGCTCACCACAAATGTTGACCACAAATTCCAAGCAGCAGGATTCGACAAAAAGCGCCTCTTTTATACGCAAGGTGATTACGGATTATTCCAGTGTTCCGTTCCATGCCATAATAAAACCTACGACAACGAAGAGCAAGTGCGTCAAATGGTAGTGCAACAAAAAGATATGAGAATCCCCTCCGAGCTCATTCCTTACTGCCCGGTTTGTGGCGAGCCAATGACAACAAACCTACGCAAAGACAATACCTTTGTTGAAGACGAAGGATGGCACAAGGCCGCAGAGCATTACGAGACCTTTTTGAACAATCACCGAAAATCAAAAGTTGTTTTCTTAGAACTCGG
>CAYJNB010000379.1:0-1740 GCA_964371205.1 uncultured Treponemataceae bacterium | reverse complement strand
CCAACTGCGCCATTGCCCGTTAAAGCAGACTATGCAAAATACTGTAACACAAGCATAAAAAGGTGTCAACAAGTTTTTTTCCTGCCCGTTGTCAAGTTTTTTTGTATTTGCTATAATAATGGACAGATTATTCAAAAGACAAAAGTAAAATAAATGAGGTAGAAAATGAGTAAAAAGAAGATTGTTTTAGCATACTCAGGCGGTTTGGATACTACGGTTATTATTCCGTGGTTAAAAGAAAATTATGATTGCGACGTTATTTCAGTTTGTATCGATCTTGGACAAGGAGACGACTGGCCAGTAATTAAAGAAAGAGCTCTTGTAACTGGCTCGTCTGCTTGTTACATTGTTGATGCTCGCGAAGAATACATAACAGACTATATTTACCCTGCTTTAAAAGCCGGAGCAGTATACGAAGATCGTTATTTACTCGGAACCTCAACAGCACGCCCACTTATTGGACGCATTTTAGTTGAATACGCTCGACAAGAAGGAGCTACTGCAATCTGTCATGGTGCAACCGGAAAAGGTAATGATCAAATTCGTTTCGAGCTTGCAATAAAAGCTTTTGCCCCAGACCTAGATATTATTGCTCCATGGCGCATTTGGGACATTCAAAGTCGCGAAGAAGAAATTGCCTACCTCGAAGAACGAAATATTCCCGTTCCAATGAAAAAAGAGCACTCATATAGCCGCGACGAAAATATTTGGCATCTGTCTCACGAAGGACTCGAACTTGAAGACCCTAAAAATGAGCCAAATTACGAACATTTATTACAGTTAACCGTACAACCAGAAAAGGCACCAGAAGAAGGCGAATACGTAACTATCGAATTCGAAAAAGGGATTCCAGTTGCAGTAAACGGCACAAAAATGGAGCCTCTTCCACTCTTGCAAGAATTGAATAAAATCGGCGGCAGAAATGGTGTTGGCCTTGTAGACATTGTAGAAAATCGCGTTGTTGGAATGAAAAGCCGTGGTGTATACGAAACACCAGGTGGAGCAATCCTCTACTATGCACACGAAGAACTTGAACATCTTTGCCTCGATCGAGATACCTATTTCTTTAAACAACAAGTAAGCCTTAAAGCAAGTGAACTCATCTACAATGGTCGCTGGTTTACTACACTCATGGAATCAATAAATGCATTTGTAGATGTTACTCAACAAACAGTAACAGGTTGGGTAAAGCTTAAACTATACAAGGGCTCAATTCGCTCAGCGGGTGCAGAAAGCCCTTACAGCCTTTATAATGAAGATATTGCAAGTTTTACCACTGGAGATCTTTACGACCACAAAGATGCAGGGGGATTTATTACGCTTTTTGGCTTACCACTTACCGTCCGTGCAATGATGGAACAACAAGCCGGAAAAGGGCAAGCAATTATTAACAATGCAGATTTTAAAAAGCGTCCAACAAAATAGACCTTGTTTGCATAGTTACAACAACTATGCAAATTAGTCTCTTGGAAGTATAGCAATAATAGATAGCAGGAAGTTACCATAATGGAAAAAGATAAAAAAGAAACCCTCTGGCATGGAAGATTCGAAAGCGGACCAGATAAAGAAGCTGTAGCATTTGAAACCTCGATTCACGTTGATTCAAGAATGATTTTTGATGATATTCGTGGAAGCAAGGCTCATGCTGCAATGCTTGGAGCCCAAGGGATTATCCCGCAATCAGAAGCAAATGCCATTGTAAAAGAACTTTCTGCTATCGAAGCAGATGTACGAAGCGGC
>CAYJNB010000378.1:0-1748 GCA_964371205.1 uncultured Treponemataceae bacterium | reverse complement strand
TTGGAGGAAGCTGTGAAAAAGATTTTATTAGTAGTTCTTTTCATTGCAGTGAGCTTCGGCGTAGTTTTCGCTGGAGGAAACAAAGAGGACGATGGAGCATTAAAAGTTGGTGCTACATTTGGTGACTTAGGAAACCCATTCTTCTATACAATGGGACAAGGTGTTGAGGATGCTGCTAAAGCTATTGACGCTAATGCAAAAGTAACTGTTTTATCAGCAGGGTATGATCTTAATACACAAGTTGGTCAAATAGACACTTTTATTGCTTCTGGTGTAGATATGATTATCTTGAATGCAGCAGACACAGCAGGTATTGCTCCAGCTGTACGTAAAGCTGTACAAGCAGGAATCGTTGTTGTTGCAACAGACGTTGATGCAGATGGTGGCGTAACTGCTACTGTAACATCAAATAACTTTGGTGCTGGTCAACAAGGTGGACAATACATCGTAGATATGTTAGGCGGAAAAGGTAATGTTGTTATCGTAAACGGACCTCCTGTATCAGCTGTTATTGACCGCGTAGATGGTGCTTTAGACGTATTTGCTAAAAACCCTGGAATTAAAATTCTTTCACAAGATCAAAATGCTGGTGGTAGCCGCGATGGTGGTCTTCGTGTTATGACAGACCTTCTTACAGCTTTCCCAGAAATTGATGCAGTATTTGCAATCAATGATCCTACTGGTATTGGTTGTGACCTTGCAATTAAACAAGCAAAACGCGAAGGCGAAATGTTTGTTGTTGGTGTAGACGGTGCTCCAGATGCTGTTGTTGCTCTTGAAGACAAAACAAGTACTTTCTCTGCAAGTGCTTCTCAAGATCCATACACAATGGCTGTTCGTGCAGTAGAAATTGCTTGGGATTCTATCAATGGTACAGCTCCTGCACAAGAAAAAGAGCTTATCCCTACAACTCTTATTACTCGCGACAATTTAGCAGATTACGAAGGTTGGACACAACCATAAGGTAAAGCTTAATTAGTTTTTTTAGAGCTGTCAGTTTTGGCAGCTCTAAATTTGTAGAGTAAAAACAAGTGTTTTTAAATCAAATGTTTTAGCATAGGACATATCATGGAAAAAGATAATGTAATCCTTTCTGTTAGGAATATATCAAAAAGCTTTCCGGGCGTACAGGCTCTAAAAAGTGTTTCTCTCGATTTTTGTCGTGGAGAAGTACATATTTTGATGGGCGAAAACGGGGCCGGAAAAAGCACCTTAATGAAACTCCTTGCAGGGGTATATCAGCCAACAACGGGCGAAATACTTCTGGATGGAAAACCAATAAAAGTTGAAAATCCACAAAAGGCCCAACATTTGGGCATTAATCTCATAAATCAAGAATTAAACATTGTAGGCCCTCTTACTGTAGCAGAAAACGTTTTTTTAGGTAATGAATTAAAGAAACATGGTTTAGTAGACAGAAAAGCAATGGCGGAAGAAGCAAAGATTGCTCTAGAAAAACTGGGGTCGTCTTTCCCTGTTGATTCACTAGCAAGTACATTGAGTATAGCAGAACAACAACAAATTGAAATTGCTCGTTCAATTGCGCACAATGGACAAGTACTCATCATGGATGAGCCGACAGCAGCTTTGAGTGATAGAGAAACAGAACGTCTTTTTGAACTCGTTCTTTCTTTACGCGATAAGGGTATGTCGATAATTTATATTAGCCACCGTTTAGCAGAAGTTGCTATAATTGCAGATAAAGTATCTGTATTGCGCGATGGTGAGTTTATTGGAACAATGGTTAA
>CAYJNB010000377.1:0-1750 GCA_964371205.1 uncultured Treponemataceae bacterium | reverse complement strand
AAGAAGATCCATTTTTGACTTTTCACTTAAAATCTTCTCTTCGTGAACGTCAATGCTTTTTCCTATAACAAATACAAGGTTATTTTCTTTATTATAAACGGGCAGGTATGAATATCTGAAGTATCTAAAATTACCGTCAGCCATTTTAAACCGAATATCAAGAGGTACGTCAATACCGTTTTTCATATTTTCTACAAGGCGTTTGTAATTTTCGGCATCATCTGGGTGAATAAATCCTTTTTCTAGTACTAAATCGAGAGGAAGAGGTTTTCCTTGGTTGTTTTTATTTTGGATAGCATCTATGCCATAATACTGTACATGAGAGGTGCGTATATCTACCGAAAAAAACCATTCATTTGACAATTCAGATAGCTTTCTAAGCAAAAGACCATCAGAGATTTTGTCAAAGAAATAGTCTTCGTATATTTCTGATTCATTCCCAGCTAAAGTATGTTGAGAAAACTCTTTTCGTAAATCACGCGTAAAACCTGCAACATAGGTTTTATCCGAAATCATTATACGCGTTAAGGTTATTTCTGCAGGTATTTCTGTTCCATCTTTTTTACAGTGTAGCCATTTAAAAATATTAACACCATCTAAAAAAGCTTTTTCTATGTGTTTTTTTGCAAGTTCAGAACTTTTTTTGCCATTTGGTTGATACTCAGGAGATAAGCTACCAAACTCTTTTAAGTATTGATCTTCATTATCAAGATTAAATAACTCCATTGCATATTTATTACATAAAATATTGTTAAAGTTTTGGTCCCATAAGTTAATACATAAAGGGGTGGCATCTAGCACTGTTTTTATTGTATCTTGAAATTCAATTTTTTCATTTCCTAATTTCATACTTTCGCTCCGGTGTTCAAATTTATGTATTATCTAAAGGAGCACAAAATTAGCTTATTCTGTATTGTGCTACTGTCCTATATATGAGTGTACAAGTAAAACAGATATAAGTCAACAAAAACTACTTTTTTGGCTAATAATAGTCATGTCGATTAAGATCTCTCAAAACAATTTCAATTGATTTTCTATAATGCTTCGAGAATCCCGGTCGGTAATAATTACATCTGATTTTACTTCTCCAATAAGCACAGGAGATTTAGGATTGTGTTTTTTTATATTGTTGAGAGAAGATTCTTCACTTTGCAGTGCATAACAGTAATTGCAGCCATTTGCACAACAATTGTAGGTACCAATGTCGATACTTTCTATACAAAGGCATTCTTCTCTCTGATTTTTATCCCTTTTACAATCGATTGGTGTACCTAAAATCTCTTCAACGACTTCCTTATCGATGCAGGCGCCAGGTAAAATACCATACTTTGTAAGATCAATTTTTTCTGCACAGGTAAAAAGAGGCAGAGAATACTCATTTGCTATTTTGCTCAAAGACTGTGCGACAGCCTGTATTGATTCTGTATTCAAACTATATGTAGGGTCTTTTCCCATACGCTTTGAAACATTTTTGTAATTATCTATAAAACTGATAACACAGCGATTTGCATATGGTGCAAGTTGTTGTGCCATGATCAAGAACTTTTCTTTGTGGTATTCAATACTGTGCTTTTCGTCTACAAAAATAGGATCGTAGCGCCAGGTCATATTTTTTTTACCAATGCGTTTACTTATTGTGATAAAAGCATTAATTAATTCTTCTTTATTCGGAAAACCTTTTTCAACTTCTTTACCATATGGGTTAAGTTTAAATTTAAAACAGTAAGGATAATTCATTCTTTCTATTTCA
>CAYJNB010000376.1:0-1756 GCA_964371205.1 uncultured Treponemataceae bacterium | reverse complement strand
ATGATTCAGGTACAGCATTTGCATCGGTTAGGTAGGCAAAATTTCCTATTCGCCAGCCGGTCGAAAGTTGCTCACCGTGCAAAAGTGGAATGGGAACAACTTGTAGGTTTCCCACAATTATTGTTTTTTTTGCATTGTATTTTGCACAATCAATTAAATTCAAGCGGGGCTTTCCGCCACCCTTTGGTGTTTCTTTAAAAATATAATCAAATCTATTTTTTATATCAATTAAAGCTTCAGTATGACTGTAAACAGGTAATATTTTTTCGAAGGTAAAAATTCGTACATCATCTAATCCGTGGATGTGGTCAGCATGAGTGTGTGTAATAAAAAGTGCATCAAGTTTTGTTAGCTTGTATCGCAATGCTTGTATGCGGAATTCAGGGGAAGTGTCAATTACTATTTGTGTTCCGTCTTCTCCTTTTATAAAGGCAGAAGTTCTTAACCGCGTGTCTTTTGGGTCAGTGGACCTACACGTTTCGCATGTGCAAGCAATAACTGGCACTCCATGACTTGTTCCAGTTCCAGCAATAGTTATAATCATTAGTATAGAATAGTTGCATTATACAGTTTAGTCAATTATACTTATACTATGAAAACAATAATTATCGGAAATGGTGTTGCAGGCTTAGCAGCAGCTCAGGAATTACGCACCCTTGATGCACACTTGGAAATAGAAATTTTTACCTCTGAAACCTATCTTGATTATCCACGTCCACGGTTACCGGAGTTTATTGCCGGAAGGCTCGCAGAAGAAAAATTATTTTTGCATAAAAAAGAGTGGTACGACTCACGGCAATTTACTTTGCATTCAAATGCGGTAGTAAGAAGTATTGATGTTCAAAAAAAAGCAATTTATACAACTATAGATGGTGATACAACAGAAATTTCTTACGATACACTTATTTTAGCAACCGGAGCGCTTCCAAATAGCATAAAAGCAGCGGGTGCAGACTTACCACATGTTTTTAGTTGTCGCACCTTAGAAGATTCAAAGCACATTATTGCTCAAACTAAAAAGCATACAGAGAATGCTGCAGTTATTGGTGGCGGTTTGCTTGGCTTAGAAATTGCCTCTGCCCTCAAGGAGGAAGGGGTAGAAAACGTTTTTGTACTTGAATTTTTTGATCGCCTTCTTCCGCGTCAACTTGATGTTGTCGCCTCAAAACTCTTGCAACAACAGCTAGAAGAGCGTGGTCTTACAATTGTTACTTCGGCATCGGTTACCGAGCTTACCCCGAATGAATTGATTTTAGAGAATGGTAAGCGAATACCGGCACAAACAGTAGTGCAATCTTTGGGCGTTACTCCAACTACATCTCTTGCAAAAGAAGCTGGGCTTGCCGTGCAGAAGGGAATAGTAGTAAATGAAAAAATGCAAACTTCTGAACAGGCTGTCTTTGCCTGTGGTGATTGTGCCGAGTTTGAAGGCACTTCGTTTGGTATTGTGCCTGTTGCATTAGAACAAGGAAAGGTTGCCGCACGCTTTGCCTACGAGCACATGAGCGGTGTTTTGAGCAACAACAAGACGTACACACAAATTGTTCCGCAAACTATGCTAAAAGTTGCCGGAATCGAAGCAATCAGTTTTGGTAAGGCAATCTTAACCGACGACGAGCTGTCATCTAAATTCTTTATTGAACACACCTCTCAAAATGAGGGGCGTTACGAAAAACTGGTTGTAGATATCCGCGACAGTAAAAACCTTCTTGTTGGGGCTCTGCTTTACGGCTCAAAAAAGAACATGAGTAAAATT
>CAYJNB010000375.1:0-1777 GCA_964371205.1 uncultured Treponemataceae bacterium | reverse complement strand
CACAAAAGAGAATATAAAAACATTAACAAACAAACTGTACTCTGGAGCTTTTCACCATTCCTTATGATTTTGAGCAGTGTTTCTTTGGGGGTTTGTATTGGTGCCTTGCTTGGGTTTATAAATGGGCTTTTAATTGGTTATTTAAAACTTCCGGAAATATTAGCAACGCTGGTAACAATGAACGTGTTTACCGGATTGGGCATTGGCATAACAGAAGGGGTTACCCTTGCAGGTGTACCGCAAGAATTTTTAACTATTGGAAACGGAACAGTACTTGGCATTCCTATTCCTCTCCTGGTTTTTTTAGCCTTAGCTGTTTGTGTTAGATTTTTTTTAATACACAGTAAGCTTGGCTGGAATATATTTTTAATTGGAACAAACAAAAAAGTGCTATCCCTTAACGGTGTTTCAGTCGCAAAAAATCTCTTGGTAACGCATGTGCTTATTGGCATTATTTCTGCATTAGCCGGAGTAATAATTTTGGCACGCACCAATTCTGCCTCTGCCCAATACGGTACTTCCTATATTCTATCCAGTATTTTAGTTGTAATTTTAGGCGGAATAAGCATTTCCGGCGGAAAAGGATTTTTTTCAGGCATTGTTATTGCCGTTGTTTTTTTACAAGTATTATCAACAGGGTTTAACCTTGTTTTGCAAAGAGTAAGTGGCGGTAATTTTTTCAAAGATTTTGTGTGGGGCTTTTTGCTGTTATGCATGATTTTTATAAACAAAAACACCGATTCTGTGAAAAAAATCGTCAACTCAATTAAAAATCAATTTAAAGGAAAATAATGTTATGGATCAAAGGTGGTATAAGCTTGCGGATATTTTAGTTAACTATTCAACAAAGGTGAAAAAAGGTGAAAAAGTCATGATAGCGATGCATGAAACGCATACCGAAGACCTTATTACAGCACTTTGCCAAAAGATAATTGAAAAAGGCGCCTATCCGCAAGTTCAGTTTTTAAGTGAAAAAATTCGCTCAAAATTACTTACCTATGGGAGTGATGAACAATTATCGCACCTTCCCGATGTGGAAGCGTTCGGTATGGAGTGGGCAGATGTATATCTCGGTATTCGCGGAGCCTTTAACCTTGGGGAAACAGGCTTGGTTTCGGATGCAAAAAGAGCCCTAAATCAAGAAGTAAACGGAAAAATCTCAAAAATGAGGTGGGAAAAAACACGTTGGTGTCTTATAAAAGTCCCCAACCCCGAAATGGCGGCGACAGCGCACATACCCTACGAACGGCTACTTGATGATTTTTTTAATTCATGCTTTCTTGACTGGACTGCTAAAAATGCACAGTGGCAACATTTAAAGCAACAACTGGAAAAGGGAAAACACATTCGCATTGTTGCAAAAAACACTGACTTGTCTTTTAGCGTGAAAGGACGAAAATGGATAATTTTTGACGGGCTTATGAATCTTCCTGATGGTGAAATTGCAACTGCGCCGCTCACTGAAACAGTACATGGGTGCATCGAGTTTAATGAGCCGGCTGTCCTCGGAGGGCAATTATTTAACGATGTTCGCCTTTGCTGGGAAAACGGTGTTCTTACGGAAGCGTATTCCTCAAATAATACAGAACTGCTAAAAGAAATTGTAAGTACCGATTCAGGTGCGTCGCTCATTGGGGAGTTTGCATTTGGGCTAAACGATGGATTGGAAAGCTTTTGTAATGATATTCTTTTAGACGAGAAAATTAACGGAACACTGCATATTGCACTCGGCAGAGCTTACAAGGATTGCTTGGGAACAAATGATTCTTCCATTCAC
>CAYJNB010000374.1:0-1779 GCA_964371205.1 uncultured Treponemataceae bacterium | reverse complement strand
AGGTAAGCCCCTCAAACTCGCTCTCTCCATCGTCTTTTGCGGTAAGAAAAATAACTGGAATACTCTTGTAGGGCTCGCCCATATCGTTTTTTAAAACCTTAATTACATCGAAGCCACTTAAACCGGGCATTTCTACATCGAGTAAAATAAGGTCGGGCATAACTTTTGGAATTTCTGCTAAAGCCATCGCACCGTCTTTTATGAGCACTACATTGTAGTCATCACATAAGGCTTTGCGAGCAATGCTTAGATTTGTAACATTGTCGTCTACAATTAGAATCTTACGTTTATTGCTTCTCTCCATGCCTAACAGCTCCAGATTTTTTTTACATCCTTTAAATAATAGCACGAGTACGCAAAAAATGCAAGAAAATTCGTACAAAAAGTCTACTTTTTATTGTAGGATTACAACAACTAAGAACTCGTTGCCAGTGGTCGTTTTGCTCATTCTATGCTACTATACTATTTTGGAGGCATGTACCAATGAACACAAATCAGTTTTTTAGTCAAAAGAAAAATCACAAACTACTTGTAGGAGCCTTTTTGCTCGTACTCTTTTTTTGGCAAACACAAATGTTTCTTCGCATACTATCAGATATATTTGCACTCCTTGCTCCCTTTTTGCTAGCAGGCGCAATTGCCTTTGTGGTTAATGTTCCTATGAGTTATATAGAAAAAAAACTCTTTAATCAGTTCGAGAAAAAAACACCCACGCATACCAAAAAAAGCCTTAAGCAAAAACTCGCCCGCCCCGTAAGCCTTATTTTAGCACTCCTTTTTTGTATACTCATAATTGCCTTTGCAATTTTTGTAGTTGTTCCACAAGTACAAGAGACTATTACAACCCTTGCAATAAACTTAGAAACATTTGCACCGCAAGCACGAGATTACGTAATAAATCTTTTTAACAATAATCAAGAAATAGAAGCATTCTTACTTTCTATAAACCTTGAACAAATAAAAAGCGATGCCATCGATTTTTTAAAAGCGGGTATACTAAGCGTGTTTGGAAGCACCATAAACATAGCAACCAGCGCTATAGCACTTATTGCAAGGCTTTTTGTAGCCATAGTCTTTGCACTCTACCTCTTATTACAAAAAGAAAGCTTAAGCCGCCAATGCACAAAGCTTATATTCGCCTTTGCAGAAACTGCCAAGGCAACAAAAATAGTGCGCGTTTTCTCCCTTATACAAAAAGCCTTTTCTAACTTTATTGCAGGCCAATGCCTCGAAGCGCTTATACTTACCTCTCTTATGGTATTAGTATTAAGCATTTGTAAAATCCCCTTTGCAATACTCATTGCCGTGGTAGTTGGCTTTACCTCTATAATCCCCATAGTTGGAGCCTTTTTTGGAGCGGGCTTTTCTGCCTTTATACTCCTTATAGAAAACCCTCTTTATGCACTCTATTTTTTAATTATATTTATAATTATTCAACAAATAGAAGGAAACCTTATCTATCCCAAAGTGGTTGGAGACTCAATTGGGCTCGACGCCATCTGGGTACTTGCTGCCGTAAGTATTGGAGGCACCATTCTTGGAGTAACAGGTATTCTTTTGGGCATTCCATTAGCATCTGTTGCCTACACACTTCTTAAAGAAACCGTGAATGAGAGACTCAAAGAAAAAGAGGCAATAGCCAAAGAATAAGATGGATAAAAAAAGGCTGTCTTTTGCTCTATTTCTAAAACATTCAAGACAGCCCCCATACAAAACGGTATTATTTATTCTTATGATCTTTCATAAACTTGCGCATGTTTTTCATGCCACCAACGTCTT
>CAYJNB010000373.1:0-1781 GCA_964371205.1 uncultured Treponemataceae bacterium | reverse complement strand
AAGACTATTTTAGTAGCAGATAGATTTCCTTTCTTATACTTGGTAAATGACTACGCCTTAGATTATTATGCTGCCTTTGTCGGGTGTTCTGCTGATACAGAAGCATCTTTTAACACGATAGCATTTCTTTCTAATAAGGTAGATGAACTTGGATTGGATACTATTTTAATGATTGAAGGAACGGTACATCGAATTCCTGAAACTGTTAAAGAGAATACCAATAATAAAAATCAAAATATTGTAATTCTTAACTCTATGCAATCAACAAGTAGTAAAGATATAGAGAATGGTGCTAATTATATTTCTATAATGCAAGAAAACTTAGAGGTATTACAAAAAGCACTTTATTAATTTGTAAGCTGGGGGAAAAATGAGTCAAATATACTGCTCAAATCTTACTGTAGGATATGATAATAAAATCATATTAGAAAATATTAATCTAAATATCCAATCTGGAGACTATGTGTGTATAGTTGGAGAAAACGGTTCCGGGAAAAGCACGTTAGTAAAAACTATTCTAGGCTTACTGCCTGCAATTTCAGGTAATGTGAGTTTTGATGACGGTGTAAAAAATACAGAAATTGGCTATTTACCCCAGCAAACCATTGTGCAAAAGGATTTTCCAGCCTCAGTTTGGGAAATTGTATTATCAGGATGTTTAAGTCGAACTGGCTTGCGTCCTTGGTACAGTCGAGCAGAAAAAAACCTTGCAAAAGAGAATTTAGAAAAACTAAATATTTTTCCACTAAAAAATTATTGCTACAGAGAACTTTCTGGAGGTCAACAACAGAGAGTTCTCCTAGCTCGTGCGTTATGCTCAACTCAAAAAGTACTAATTTTAGATGAACCTGTTTCTGGGCTGGATCCTAAGGCAGCAAATGAGCTATATCAAATAATCAAAAACTTAAACAAAGAAGGAGTTACTATTGTAATGATTTCTCATGATGTATCAGTTGCTAATGAATATGCAAAGTCTATTTTGCATATTGGTAAAAATATTTTTTTTGGTTCTAGAGCTGATTTTTTTGACAATAAAGCACTTTCCAATGATTTTATAACGAGGAGCAACTAATGACTGCAGTAATTGATCAATTAGCCTTATATTTTTCTTTTCAATTTGTTGTAAATGCTATGATTGTCGGTGTACTTGTTGCACTCAGTGCATCATTACTAGGTACAACTCTAGTACTAAAAAGATTTTCATTTATAGGAGATGGACTATCACACGTAGCTTTTGGAGCAATTATTTTAGCTACATTATTCCAGTTTTCTAACACCATGATTTTTACGCTTCCCGCTACAGCATTATGCGCAATATTATTGCTTAGATTAGGACAAAATACGAAAATAAATGGGGATGCAGCAATAGCAATGCTATCTGTATCATCTCTTGCTATTGGGTATCTTTTAATGAATGTGTTTTCTACTTCTACCAATCTATCTGGAGACGTATGTACTACTTTATTTGGAACCACATCGATTTTAACGCTAACAAAACTAGATGTTATACTTTCAGTAGTGTTGTCAGCAACAGTTGTTGGAATTTTTATTCTTTTTTATAATAAAATTTTTGCAACCACATTCGACGAAAACTATGCAAAGGCTAGTGGTTTAAAAACAGGTTTGTACAACTTAATTTTTGCAATTATTATTGCGGCTATTACAGTTATGGCAATGAATCTTGTTGGCTCACTATTAATCTCAGCTTTGTTAATTTTTCCTGCTATTTCTGCAATGCGCTTGTTTAAGAGCTTTAAATCTGTTACAATTTTTTCAGCTTG
>CAYJNB010000372.1:263-1782 GCA_964371205.1 uncultured Treponemataceae bacterium | reverse complement strand
AAAATAAGCCTATAAAACTCAATGCTGTTTGTGGCAAGTTTTTAGTTTTTTGCCCACTGTAAAAAATTATGAGGTATGCGATGAAGAATGATAGTAACCTATTTTTTACGTGTAGTCTTATTGAATATATTGGGCGCGAACAAAAACTTGAGCGTAGTAGGGTTGTACACAATTTAAAAGCTGATACCTTAAAGCGAATATACAAGTACGCTGATGTACTACACTGTGAGCCAATTGCTAAGGTCGCAGACGAGTTTATACAGCTTTGTAATATTCCTCAAGGAAACTTTGATAATACTTCGAAATGTAAATATGCTGTTCCTGATTATTGGACTATGGGCGATGTATATACACGTCTCATCGAAGACATAACAGAGGATGATGTTATTACAACACTCATAGAAGTTTATTCCTCTTGGATGGATAAAGCTCTTTCAAATTATAATTCTGATTTATTTTACCAAACTCGAGAATACCTTGCTCTTTGCTATAGAGAAGACGAAGTTGCTATTGGATAGTTATTTTTCCTAGTTAAGCCCTTATATAGTTTAAAAATCACAAAATTTTCACATTCATTTTTAAAAAAATCTCAAATTTCCCTTATATAATGGGTGCCTTTAAAAACTCGGTTAGTTTTTAGAAGGACTCATAAGACGCAGTATGTATGTAAGGAGATTTTTTGGAATCAAAGACACGGAAAAATGCTCGAGAAGCAGTTGAATACTTACGCAGTATCATCAATAGTTTTGAAAAAACTGATTTTATTGATGGGGACGCCACAAAGTGTTGTAACGAGGAAAAACTGCAAAAATTTAATGAGGCGAGTAAGGTATTTAGAAAGGCAATAGACGAATTGCAGGACGAGAGCGACAAATCTAATTAATGCTCTTTTTTCGCTCATCTTCTGCCACTGTATGAATAAGTGAGCGAAGTAAACCAATCTTTTCTTTTGGAATATCAGACAAATCTTTCAGTATGTCGCTATAGGCTTTGTACTGTTTTTCGAAGTCGGTGGTGTTCTGCTGTTTGCCGGTAACAAGGTATTCTACCGTAACATTTAGCGCTTGAGCAATTTTTACTGCAGACTCAACAGAGGGGAGCGTTTCCCTCTGTCCAAGGTAGCATTCAAGGGTGGATTTTGATATGCCGGTTTTTTCGGATAGTTCTTTTACAGTAAAAAGGTTGTAATCTAATTCTGAACGTAAGTTTTTTCTAAAATTCTGCATAAAATAATCGTATCAGAAAATTAATTTTAGTAGTGATATGTCAATGTTTTTTCATGCTTGACAACAATGATATATCAATGTAATATATTTTAAGATTACAACATTACTGATTTTAGTAATAGAAGGAGAAGTAAATGAAATTGAAATTGAAATTGATTGGTTTAGTACTTATAGTAGTGCTATTTTTTGGGTGTGCATCTATTGGTGATTTCTTGAGTGATGCAGATAGTATACTAGATGGAGATTTTAGTGTTATAGCAGAAGAAAGTACTCAAAGTGGTACAGTAACGCCG
>CAYJNB010000372.1:0-253 GCA_964371205.1 uncultured Treponemataceae bacterium | reverse complement strand
ATATAGTGATGAAGAATTCCAAATTTTCATGGATGAATGGGAAAACTATGTAGAATCGATAAAAGTAGAGTTAGGTTCTTCGTCTATTGACTATGATATAGCAAGAAAAGCGTATAGTAACTATAAAGAAATTCCTGGGGTTGATGCAGATTCAGAAGATTGGAAGGGTTTCTTAGGTTCTACTAACAATGGTATTGGGTTCATAGTTTACTGTGGTTCTGCTGGTGTAGGAAGACTTTTTCAACACTATGAA
>CAYJNB010000371.1:0-1785 GCA_964371205.1 uncultured Treponemataceae bacterium | reverse complement strand
ACGCAGATGATAGTGAAGCTTTTAAAAAGGTTGCGATTTTTGGAGCTCTTCAGTTATACTTAGATTTTATCAATCTTTTCTTAGCTTTACTTCGCCTTTTTGGAAACCGCAGATAGTGTTTACCCATTTGTCAGAAAAATAAAGACTTTCGAGAAGTAAAGTCTCTATAAAAGCTTTCTTTCAGTTTTGGAAGAAGGCTTTTTTATTTTTAAAGAATATGTGTATTTGTAAAGTTGCTTTATTCAAGTTCAGTACGATTTAAAACAGCCTTACGAGTTGTTTCTGCTGAATTTATCATGCAAGAAAGCAGGGCAGAAAACTGAACCTCGATCCGCAAAATGCGAGAGTAAAAACT
This sequence comes from uncultured Treponemataceae bacterium, assembly GCA_964371205.1. Classification (GTDB taxonomy): domain Bacteria; phylum Spirochaetota; class Spirochaetia; order Treponematales; family Treponemataceae; genus CAYJNB01. The sequence continues at coordinate 1,430 of CAYJNB010000371.1, read as the reverse complement.
GAGCTTGCTTTTTGGTTCAGACCTTGAAATTGCAGATAGGCGTACTTTTTGCCAGGTGGAAAAAACGCGTGGAATAAAACCGATTGCTATGCCAATAATGAGGGCAGGGTTTATTTTTCGAAAAAGCGGTTTCAATGGCGGAAAACAGCGGGCAATTACACTTTGTATTTTTTCGAGTGAATCAGTTATTTGCATGGTAGAAGTTGTTTCAAAGAATATAAGAGCAAACAATGTTGCAACTAAAAATCGTGCAGTGTAGAGAAGTCCTGCAGGAATTTGGTATACATCTACAGAGAAAGGAAAAAAGCTAAACACCCGAAAGGCTGTTACAAAGAGCCCCATCAAGGGAACAAAGGCGATTTTCTTTAAGTGGTTAAGCGGTATTTTTGCGAGAATAAAGCAAAGAGAGGCAAATAGTCCATGTGCTCCAAGTATAATCCACTGCAATGTGCTTGTTTCTGCGGACGAAAAAATCGTTAGAGAAAGCACAAAAAGCACAATTAGTTTTAATATCGCAGGACTGCGATGAATAAGCGTTTGTGCTCGGCGGTAAGTAAAAAGGGCACTTTCCATATTAGTCCCACACCAAATCTGTGATTTCTTTGTAAGCGGTAAGTGGATTTCGGATACTCCATTCCGCAAGATTTTGTTGCAATCCGTCTTGCACGCTGCCGTCAAAGCGGATTGCTCCTCGGTCGAGTACAATAAAACGATTTGCAAGACCGAGGATTTTTTCGAGTTCGTGTGTCAGAATCACAAGCGTTTTGCCCTCCGCTTTAAGTTGTTTTAAGATCGCACAAACGTGTTGCACGCCGTTCCAGTCGAGGTTTGCAAAGGGCTCGTCCATAATAATAATTTCGCACTCCATTGCTATAACCCCGGCAACTGCTAGACGACGTTTTTCTCCTCCGGAAAGTAAGCGTGCCGGAGCATGTTTTTTATGCGTTATGCCACAGTGTTCAATTGCATTTGCTACACGTGCAGCAATTTCAGTTTTAGTTAGGCGCATTGACTTAGGCCCAAAGGCAATATCTTCTTCGGGTGTTTCGCCCAAGATTTGTGCATCTGCATCTTGAAAGACGAGCCCAACGTGTTCTCGAATTTTGTGAGCTTTTGCGTTGTTTACAACTTTGCCCGTGCTTGCATCTTCGAGACCGGCAATAATTGACATGAGCACACTTTTTCCCGATCCGTTAGAGCCACCAATTACAACAAAATCGCCCTTTTCAACCGAGAAAGAAACGTCATTTAGCGCCTTTGTGCCGTCGGGAAAAATTTTACTAATATTTTGAACTTCAATTAATGCCATGCATAATCCTTTTATTCTATAAATTGCTTTTTAAAGCAATTACATAAACTATCTTTTAAAAACGCTATAAATAATTTTTAATTACCGGAATGAATTTTTTACCTAATAAAATAGCAAGCAC
>CAYJNB010000370.1:0-1787 GCA_964371205.1 uncultured Treponemataceae bacterium | reverse complement strand
CCTATAATGCGCGTATGGCAACAACTTACGACGATAAAAAAATCATTTATTCAATGGATAGAGTGTCCCGCACGTATGGGACTAAAACGGTACTAAAGGATATTAGCCTTTCGTATTATTATGGTGCTAAGATTGGCGTTATTGGTTCGAACGGTTCCGGTAAGTCGAGTCTTTTTAAGATTTTGGCGGGTGTAGATACTGAGTTTGCCGGCGATACGGCTGTTTCTCCGGGCTACACTATTGGCTATCTTGAGCAAGAGCCTGAACTCGAAAAAGGCAAGACGGTTAAAGAGATTGTAAGCGAGGGTGTGCAAGAGGTTATTGACTTGCTCGCTCAGTTTGATGAGGTAAACGAGGCGTTTGGTGACCCTGATGCCGATATTGATAAGCTTTGTACAAAGCAGGCAGATATTCAAGAAAAATTGGATGCTGCAGATGCGTGGAATTTGGATTCTCGTTTGGAATTGGCAATGGATGCTTTGCGTTGTCCGCCGCCTGAGCAAATTGTAGATGTGCTTTCCGGGGGTGAGCGTCGCCGTGTTGCGTTGTGTCGTCTTTTGCTTAAAAAGCCCGATATTTTGCTTTTGGACGAACCTACTAACCACTTGGATGCAGAGACTGTTGCGTGGCTTGAGCGTCACTTACAACAATACGAAGGTACTATTATTGCTATTACCCACGATCGCTACTTTTTAGATAATGTTGCCGGTTGGATTTTAGAGCTCGACCGCGGAGAGGGGATTCCGTGGAAGGGTAACTACTCGAGTTGGCTTGAGCAAAAACAAGACCGTTTGGCAAAAGAAGAAAAGGGAGAGAGTGATCGCAGAAAGGCGCTTGCTCACGAGCTTGAGTGGATTCGCATGGGTACTAAGGGGCGCCACGCAAAGGGGCAAGCCCGCATTAACCGCTATGAGCAAATGCTCTCAGAAAGCGGCAAAGAAAAAGTAAAAGATACAAAAATTACGATTCCTGCAGGGCCTCGTCTTGGCGGTGTGGTAATTGAAGCAGATAAGCTGACTAAAGGGTACGGCGACCGTCTCTTATTCGACAACCTTGATTTTACCATTCCTGCCGGTGCAGTGGTGGGGATTGTTGGGCCAAACGGTGCCGGTAAGACTACCCTTTTTAAATTGATTGCAGATGCAGCCGGGCAAACGGTTGAGCGGCTCGACGGCAAAGATGGCGGCGAAAAACCCGATGGCGGAACAATTAAGGTGGGCGAAACCGTAAAATTGGTATACGTTGACCAAATGCGTAGCCTACTTGATCCGGATAAGAGTGTGTGGGAGCAACTGTCTGATGGGCTCGATATAATCAAACTCGGTGCAATGGATAAAAACGGACGACCGCTCAACGGAGCTATTCGCGAAGTTAATTCTCGCGCTTATTGTTCATGGTTTAACTTTAACGGTGCAGACCAAAACAAAAAGGTTGGCGTTTTGTCAGGTGGAGAGCGAAACCGCATAAACATTGCTATGATGCTCAAACAAGCAGCAAACGTACTTCTTTTAGACGAACCGACCAACGACTTGGACGTTACCACTATCCGCGCGCTCGAAGATGCAATCGAAGAGTTTGCCGGCTGTGCGCTCATTGTAAGCCACGACCGCTGGTTCCTCGACCGCGTTTGTACGCACATTCTTGCCTTCGAGAATAACAGCAACATTAGCTGGTTTGAAGGGAACTGGTCAGAATATGCCGAATGGAAGAAAAAAGAATTTGGCGTAGACGTGAACAGTCCACACAAAACAGCTTACCGCAAAATGGAACGTTAAAAGCTTACTTAC
>CAYJNB010000369.1:0-1793 GCA_964371205.1 uncultured Treponemataceae bacterium | reverse complement strand
TGTCAAACTTTTCGGTTCTGTTTCCTCCAAGATTATGTAAGAGAAAATAGTCAAAATACTCAACCTTTGCTCTCTCTAGGGAGGTAAAAAACATTTGTTGAGCTTCTTCTTCAGTTTTTGCATTTAGCCATGCTGGTAACTTTGATGCAAGCAAAAAGCTTTCGCGTGGGTATCTTTCGGTTAAAAGTTTTCCAATTATTTCTTCTGATCCAGGGTATGCATAAGCGGTGTCAAAGTAGTTAAAGCCGTTTTTCATAAACAAATCAATCATTTTGATAATTTGTTCTTCGTCAAAGTTATCGCCAATTTTTGGCAAGCGCATCATTCCAAATCCAAATTTCTTCATAAATAAAAGTCTCCTAGTTTGTTTAGTATAGCACAAAATAATGCAATAGGGAAAGGAAATATGCGTCATATGATTTCAACAAAAAAGAAATAGCTTTTTTTCTTTTTCCTATGCTATACTTCAGTAAATGAAAGAAGACTTTGATGAACTCGCCCTTGCCATTGTAGAAGAAATTCCTTTTGGTAAGGTTGCAAGTTATGGACAGATTGCAGAATTAATGGGATACCCCAAAAATGCTCGACATGTTGGTAAGGCATGCTCAAATAGTTCATACTATGGCAAGTTTCCCTGTCATAGAGTTGTAAACTCGCAAGGGAGAACGGCCCCAGGTTGGTTTAGACAAAAAGAATTACTCTTAGAAGAAGGAGTTGTCTTTAAGGAGAATGGCTGTGTTGATATGTCTAAACATCAGTGGGAGGAGTAAAGGGTTTTATTCAAAAAACGTTACATCGGCATTTTTACGCGATGGGATTTTTTTGTACACTTCATCTTTATTGTAACCAAATCCGAGCACAGAATACACGGTCTGTGTCTCGTCGAGCTCAAGATGAGCTCTCAAGTCAGCACTATTGTTTATAAAGTCAGCTAAAAATCCTAAAAAGCACGATCCTATACCATCGCTGTGCATTAAAAGGCTCGCAAGGGTTGTTTTAATCATGCAGTCATCATAAGGCTTTGTAGCTCTTTTGTTCGTGTAAGCTATAAGTATGTGAGGAGCGTCTACAGTAATAGGGTTACGTACTGTTTTTATAAATTGTACAAGATTAGGTAAAATCCCTTTGTCTTGAATGTACTTTATTGAAAGGTCGGAGAGTTTTTCTACATTCTCTTTCCCTGAAACAACAATCCATTTTACTGGCTGCTCGTTTTTTGCACTTGCTGTATAGTCTAGTACTCGTAAAATCTCTTCAATCTTTGATTTTTTTACTAAATCGTCTTTAAAAAAACGAATAGAGCGATTACTTTCAATTAAGTTCTTTAAGTCAGAAAAATCTAGACCTTGTGATGCAGTTTGAGGTTTTTCTTTATAATTGCCAATAGAGATTGCATCAAAATTGCACATGCCTTGACAGTGTCCACAGTTAATACAAGCAGATGATTTTTCTTCACTGAATACAGCTTTTTTTTCAACTATTGTAATAAGATGAACAGGACAAAATTTTGTACATTCGGCGCAACCAACACAGATTTCTTTATTAATTGTAATCATGCTTTCTCCTTAGCTTACATAAATGTATCTAAGATTGACATAAGAGTCAATCGAGCCTCCTGATTTTGTGCAAAAGGATGGGGGCTAGAAAATCGTTGATAATCATTATCGTAATATGCACCGTTGGCATTTGAAAATTCTGCAGAAAAAGCTGCTCTATATAGTAAGCTTGCACCAATTTCTAAATCATACCCTTGTTGTCCGTAGGCTTCTTTTACCATTTTACTGCCTAAAAAT
>CAYJNB010000368.1:0-1804 GCA_964371205.1 uncultured Treponemataceae bacterium | reverse complement strand
ACTTCAGTCGAAGGTTTAGATTCTAGTCGTAAAATCAATCCTCCTCGTTGAGTAACTTGGCTCATAGCCTCTCCAACAAACTCTTTCGGACACAATATATCTACATTCATTACCGGCTCAAGCAATTCTGGTTTTGCCTTTTTGCAAGCCTCGTCAAAAGCCGCTACTGCGCAAGCCTCAAAAGCAAATGCAGTGGAAGTTAGCTCATCATAGACTAGCTCTGTAACCGTTACTTCAATATCGGTACATGGATAGCCATACTGTATGCCTGAAGCGAATGAGTTTTTTATACCATCTTCAACTGCAAGCAAAATATCTTCTGGCATTTTATCTTTTTTTGCCGTGTTGTTAAACACACAACCAGAATCTTGTTTGCCCGGTGCAACGGTAAGTGTAATACCGGCTGTATTTTCTTTGCCGGCAAAAACACGAGAAAAACTCTCGGTATGGCTTGCTGTAGAAGATACAGATTCGCGATAAGTAACTTGTGGTGCACCAATACGAGCTGCAACTTTAAAGTCATCCTTCATACGTGTTGCAAGAACATCGAGGTGTAACTCCCCCATCCCCGAAATAATAACTTGCCCTGTTTCTGCATCTTCTTTTGAAGTAAAGGTTGGATCTTCGTGAGAAAGTATCTCGAGTGTTTCTTTGAGCTTATCGCGGTCAGAAAGAGTTTCCGGCTCAATTGCAACAGATATAACCGGCTCAGGAAAGTGCATATTTTCGAGTAAAATAGGCATACCTTCGCTACCAATTGTATCGCCGGTTTGCGCCATTTTTAAACCAATAATTACAGCAATGTCCCCTGCACTTACGCTATCTACTTGTTCACTCTTATTTGAGTGCATACGCAAGATGCGGTTTACACGCTCTCTTTTTTTCTTGCCAACATTAAAGACTTGGTCACCCGATTTAATTTTGCCTGAATACATGCGCACATAGCACAAGTTACCAGCTTCTCGGTCATATTGAATTTTGAACACTAAGCCTGCAGGAGTTGCAGCACTTGGGTCGCAGGGGACTGCAATATCCTCTTCTTTTTTTGTATGGAAGCCAACAGCAGCAGGAACTTCGTCTGGGGCCGGAAGATAATCAACAATTGCATCGATTACCGGTTGCACACCTTGATTTCTGCGCGCTGCCCCGCACATAAAGGGAATAAAAGCACGTTCAATTGTGCCTTTGCGAATACCTTTTTGTAAATCAGCTACGGCAATATCTTCGCCCATTAAAAAAGCTTCTGCGATTGTATCGTCGTGAGATGCAATCTCATCAATTAGTTTTTCTCTCCAAGATTCAGCATCACTAAGGCGACTTGCGTCAATATCGCTCACAAGCATTTTTTCGCCTTCAGTTGCCTCATCCCAGCGAATCTCTTTCATGGTTAATAGGTCAATAACACCTTCAAAATCGCCACCAGCACCAATCGGAATTTGCAAGAGAAGTGGAACTGCACCAAATTTTTTCTGTACATCTTCTACAGCAGCAAAAAAATCAGCCCCAGTTCTATCCATCTTATTTATAAAGCAAATACGTGGAACCTTATATGTATCTGCCTGTCTCCAAACAGTTTCTGTTTGTGGTTGAACCCCTCCAACGGCACAAACTACAGCTACAGCACCGTCAAGAACGCGTAAAGAGCGCTCAACTTCTGCAGTAAAGTCCACGTGTCCGGGGGTATCAATAATATTTATTTGATGGTCTTTCCAATACGTTGTAGTTGCCGCACTTTGAATGGTAATACCACGTTCTTGTTCTTGTTCCATCCAGTCCATAGTTGCAGCACCATCATGCACTTCAC
>CAYJNB010000367.1:0-1809 GCA_964371205.1 uncultured Treponemataceae bacterium | reverse complement strand
ATTATTAAAGCATAGAAAACTGAATACAAATTATATGCATGATATTACAATCTGTAAAAAAATGAGTCGTCGTAATGCTATAATAGATTTAATTAAGTATGCTGTAGACAATGATGGATTTGAAATTCATTATCAGGCACTTCATGCAACTTCAGAAAATCGTTTTACAGGTGCAGAGGCTCTTATTCGGTTAAAGAACAATACAGAGCAAATCTATCCAGATGAGTTTATTCCGCTTGCCGAAGAAACAGGGCTAATCGTTGCAATGACGTATATTGTTATTGAAAAAGTCTGTGCTGATTTACGTTTTATGATTGATACTTATGGAAAAGAAATGGAAGAGCATTCTGTTTCTATTAATTTTCCTTATGCACAGTTCTTAGAGTATGATATAGTTGCAAAAATTATGGATATTTTAAATAAATATCGTATAAAACCAGAACAAATTAAAATTGAAATAACAGAACGTACACTCATAGGGGATGCAGGACTCATACGTGGAATCATGCATGATATGCAAGAAAAAGGATTTGTCTTTGAAGTAGATGACTTTGGTGTTGATTATTCAAATATAAGTATGATTTTATATTTACCAGTAGACATGATAAAAATTGATAGAAGTCTTGTTCTTTTAGCAACTGGGAAAGAGCATTACGAAGAATTTTTTAGATTGTTCTTACAAGCAATAAAACATACTGACCGAAAAATCATAATTGAAGGAATTGAGACTGAGGAACAAGCAAAGTTCTTTGAAAGCTGTGGTAGCGATTATATTCAAGGATTCTACTATGCTGTTCCTCTTCCATTAGAACAATATATAGATTTAATTATAAATCAGTAATTATGTAGCTCTACGAAACCGACTCTTCAAAAATTTCCATTGCATCAAAGATTATTTCATATTCTTTTTTTTGTTGAAGTATAGATTTAAAATACACTTCTTCAAGCGGTTTTTCAAAGTAATAGCCTTGTGCATATTCGCATTTTAGACTTTTGAGCCATAATGCTTGTCCTGCTGTTTCTACGCCTTCTGCAACTATTTTCATATTTAGGTGTTTAGCCATTTTAATTACATCTTCTACTATAATCGTGCTTCTGCTGTCTTGATCTTTTTGGTCAAAAAATGCCTTGTCTAGTTTTAATGTGTCTGCATCTATTTGACTAATTCGATGCAAAGAAGAAACTCCAGCCCCAAAGTCATCTATTGAAATACCAAATCCGATTTCTTTAAGCTTTTTAATGTGCGATAAGAAAACACTTTTATTGATTTCTATTGCACTTTCGGTTATTTCAAACTCAATTTCTTTAGGTTGTATATTATATATTGTAGTTATTTCTAGCACTCTATCAATAAGATATTCATTTGTAGCTGGAGGGCCAGAGAGATTTACCGATATTTTAGGCATATTAAATAACATGCGATTTTGTTGGATAAACCGACAAACTTCATGGAATACGTACATATCTAGTTCGACAATAAAACCGTTTTTTTCAAAAATAGGAATAAAGGTGTCCGGAAAAATTATTGTTTCTCTATTTGGAGTCCAACGCACTAAAGCTTCAGCACCTCCAAGAGTCAAATTTGTAAATTTAATTTTGGGCTGAAAAAGAACTTTAAACTCTTTATTTTTTAATGCTTGCTCCATACGAAAGGTAATATCTATACGGTTTTTATATTCTTGTTTCATGCGTTTATTAAAGTCAATAAATGATGTTTTATGCATTTTCTTACCTTGTAGTTTAGCTTCATCTGCATAGGCAAGTATTGTATTTAGGTCTTCACTCTTATTACAAATAGCTTGTAACAAT
>CAYJNB010000366.1:0-1815 GCA_964371205.1 uncultured Treponemataceae bacterium | reverse complement strand
ATGCGTAGCACACTTGGTTTATTGATTCAAATTCCGTTTTTTATTGCAGCATACAGTTTTTTGTCTCACCTTGAATTACTACAAGGACAATCCTTTTATTTTATACAAGATTTAGGATCTCCCGATGCACTTTTTTCTTTCGGTAGCTTTAGCATAAACCTTTTGCCAATACTAATGACCGCATTAAATGTGCTCTCTGGAGCTGTATACACAAAAGGTTTTAGTAAGAGAGAAAAAATACAGCTCTATGCTATGGCAGGACTCTTTTTAATACTGCTGTACGCAAGCCCAGCAGGTCTTGTCTTATACTGGACAGTAAACAATCTGTTTTCGCTCTGTAAGAATACTGTTTCTAAAACAAAAGAACCATTAAAACTATTCTACATTTTCTGTAGCGCAATACTACTACTACTTAGTATATATGTAATAGTAGGTACCGATATAGAAAAAACACGAAAATTCCTTATAGCAGTTATTAGCATTTGTGTCTTGTTACTTCCACTTTTTATTAAGCTGTTTAATAAGCTTATTGTACCGCAATTAGCCCCCCTATCTGCAAATAAAAAGAAGCGATTTGCCTTGTTTGCATTAAGCTCTATCGGTTTGTTTTTATTATCCGGAGTTTTTATTCCCTCTGCTCTATCTGCCTCCGACGTGCAAGAATTTTTATTTATAGGTAGCTATACCTCTCCCTTCGACTTTCTTGTATATCCACTATATCATGCAATAGGATTTTTCTTGTTCTGGAATGTAGCTATTTATTTTCTGTTTTCCGACAGGGTAAAGAACATTCTAACAATACTTGTTTCGTCTTTTTTTATATTAGCACTTGTTAATACCTTTATTTTAACTGGGGACTATGGATTTATTTCTGCAACCTTGCAATTCGATAATAAAATAAGTATTGTACCAGATTTACAAGTACTCGCTATAGATGCACTACTAATTAGTGTATCGCTTTGCATTGTATTTTTAGTGATTAAAAAAGGCTTATTTACCATTATAACTCCCTTGTACGGAGTAATAGCAATTGGCCTTTTTGGCTTAGGTGTTTTTAATTATATAACAACACAAACAACCTTTACACACTTAATTTTATCAATGGAATCAAGTCCTAGTAGCCAAAAGGGAGCTGGAGCATCTTTAGACCCTGTATTTTCGCTTTCTAAAGAAAAAGAGAATGTAGTTATAATTATGCTCGATAAGGCAGTAGGTTCCTTTGCACCCTATATTTTTGCAGAAAATCCAAGTCTTAAAGATGCTTTTACCGGCTTTACTCTGTACCCAAACACCGTTTCTGCAGGCAATGTTACCCTAACCGGCTCCCCTGCTCTCTACGGAGGCTACGAATACCTACCTAAGAATTTTATAGGTTCTGATGGAACCATTCTAGGAAATAAAACACGAGAGGCAGTGTCTCTTTTACCACGTCTCTTTTCCGAACAAGGATATAGCGCAAATATTATAAATACAACTGTCTATGGAGATTTTGAAGAAGACGCAAATTCTAAGAGATTTTTTCCAAACAGCTTAGACAAAATTTCCTTTAAAAAATTAAACCCAGCTGTATATAAAGACATTTGGTTATACGAAAACAATCAATCTACCTCGAATAATACCATTTTAGAGGACACGCTCTTTCAGTTTGCGGTGTTTCGTATGCTTAACCCGAGTTTAAGAGGTGGAATCTACGTAAACGGAAGTTGGTGGAAAGTTTCTGACACAATGAATGATCCATACTTTGAAACCTTTATAAAAGCATACTCACAATTATCCTATTTTTCAGAAATGACCGACGTAACAGCCGAGAATTCT
>CAYJNB010000365.1:0-1823 GCA_964371205.1 uncultured Treponemataceae bacterium | reverse complement strand
TAAGCACACCCACACATCTATAAAGAAAACATTGTTTTTTCATTGAAAACTCCCAATTGGCATAGGTTACCTCTGAAAACTAAACGAGTTTTTAGAGGTAACCTATATTACCACAGCTTGCGCCATAATTCAAGATTTTGATTAAGGATTTTTATGGCGGTTCCCCGCCTAAGGCGGGTCGGAATTGGTACTATTCACAGTCTTTAAGAGAGACGTGAATAGTTTCATTTTTTCGCAGAAAGTATCTACACTTAGACTCGTAAAAATAATTACTAGACGCTGTAAGGGGGGAGAGTGCCCGCAGAGCATCGACAAGCGACTTGGAAAATACTGTGAAAAGTATAGGCGTGATGTGGCAAACTCTAATGTAAGTAATAATCCTTATTGTTGTATAGTGAGGAGCGGTCTGAGGACACTCTCACCCCTGAGAAGCGTGTAATAGAGATTCTAGCAAGAAGATAAGGATAGAAATTCAGGTCTTATAGCACCTAACCGAGGGAAATGCTACTATCTAGATTTTTTTTAGAATATCGGCTACTATTCCGAAATTATTTTTACTTACATAGTTACCACTAGACGGTTTAAGGAGAATATATGATAGCAAAGCCAATTATTAGTCCTAAAGAGGCGAGTGATTTAATTAAAGATGGAGATTCTCTTTTGTGTGCTGGTTTTATGGGTGTGGGATCTACAGAAACTATTTTTGAAGCAATGGTAGCAGAATGTCCGCATAAAAACTTAACACTTATTTGTAACGATGCCGGTTGGGATGTGCCTAACAAGCCTATAAACGGAGTGGCTCCACTTGTTCGAAATAAAATGTTCAAAAAGTTTATTGGCTGCCATATGGGACTTAATCACGAAATGCAAAAACAAAATAATGCCGGCGAGATAGAAGTTAATCTTATACCGATGGGTTCCTTTGTAGAAAAAATTCGCTGTGGGGGAGCAGGTCTTGGTGGGGTACTTACGCCAACAGGTGTTGGAACAGAGGTAGAAGAAGGTAAACAAAAAATCGAAGTTGAGGGAAAAACCTATCTTTTGGAAACACCGCTTAGAGCAAACGTGGCACTTATTAAAGCAAAAATTGCAGATAAGGCAGGCAACCTCTTTCATGCAAAGACAGCACGCAATTTTAACTGTGTTATGGCTACAGCCGCAGACATAGTTATTGTAGAAGCCGAACAAATAGTCGAAATTGGAGAACTTGATCCAGAGCACGTACATACCCCATTTATTTTGATCGATTATCTTGTACAAAGCCGTATTTAAAAGAGGATTTAATAGTATGAATTACGAATTTAATAAAATAGTTCCGGCAAAACGTGTTGCCGCAATATTTAAGCACGGAGAATTTGTAAACCTCGGTATTGGAATTCCTTCCGAAGTTGCAAATCATATGCCTACTGATAAAACAGTTGTTCTTCAATCAGAGAATGGTTTTTTAGGAATGGGAAAAAAACCCGAGATAGAAGATAAAGACTTACAAACAGCTAGTGCACAACCTGGTTCAATTTTAACCGGTGGTGTGTACTTTGATTCTGCCATGTCGTTCACACTTATTCGTGGTGGGCATATTGATTACACAGTCCTTGGTTATTTAGAAGTAGCGCAAAATCAAGACCTTGCTAACTATAAAATTCCTGGCATAATGGTACCGGGAATGGGTGGTGCAATGGATCTTGTTGCAGGCGCTAAAAAAGTTATTGTAATTGGGACGCACTTGAACAAGCACGGAGAAAGTAAATTACTCAAAAAATGTACACTCCCACTTACCGGAGCAGGAGCTGCAGACATTGTAGTTACAGACGCTGCATACTTCA
>CAYJNB010000364.1:0-1862 GCA_964371205.1 uncultured Treponemataceae bacterium | reverse complement strand
ATACCGTTGTTTTTGTAGCAATCGATAAAGACGGAAAGAAAATTCCCCTACCAAAGTAATTCGTGGATAGCGTACCGAAAATAGTGTTGTTTACTAGATCTCTAAAACTAACCGAGGTTTTAACTAGCCTTTTAAAATCGGTTTAATAGCGCCGAGTAAGCCATCGTAATCGGTAAAAACTTTAAATTGAGAGTATTCTTCTGCTATGTGGGCAGGTGGACGGAATAAGAAGCCTGTCTCTGCCTGCTTAATCATTTCTAGATCATTAAACGAGTCGCCCGAAGCAATAACTTTTAAACCCATAGACTGAAAAGCCTTTACTGCATGATACTTTCCGTTATCTTGGCGCATTTTGTGTTTTACAATCATGTTATTTTCGTCGGTAATAAGCGAATTACAAAAAATTGTTGGCATACCGAGTTTTTTCATTAGAGGAGCGGCAAATTCACTAAAGGTATCGGAAAGAATAACGACCTGATTTAACGAGCGCAACTCATCTAAAAATTCTTTTGCACCGTCAAATGGGTCGATACCAGAAATTACTTCTTGAATCTCTTTTAATCCAAGATTATGTTCTTTTAAAATGCCAATTCTCTTCATCATAAGAGCATCATAATCGGGCATATCGCGTGTAGTTAAGCGTAATTCTTCTATACCGGTTTTCTCGGCAAACGCAATCCATATTTCGGGTACTAAAACCCCTTCTAAGTCAAGACAAGTTACATACATTTTTGTAAGATAGCATTTTTGTTGACATAAGGCAAGCCTAGACATATAATTAGGCATTGCTGTTACTCTCCTATATTCATTTTTTATGATTTTGGAAGAAGCAAGCAACACAAAGGAGACTTTCTTGAAAAAACTACTGATTATTGCATTGCTTGCCTTATGTGCATTTGCCTTTGCAGAAATACCTGAACCACATAGCTTACAGCTAACTACCGACTTAGCGCTCTATTTTCCCGCTGCTTCTTACTCGATGCAAGGAGATAACCACCGTTTTAATCTACCTGGAGGATTTTACAACGGACTAGATTTTCGCTCAACACTCGATTACGAATATATAATCCCTGTACCATTTGGAGACAATCCACTTGTTGCAGGCAACACATTGCGTCCTGGTGCCGCTTTTGAATTTACGCCTACAAGTCTTGCTCTTGAAGGAAAACTTTCTTTTTCACCCATAGCATTCTTAGATTTTAATGCCGGAACTCTCATTAGTGGAGGCTGGTTTTTACCTGGTTTTAATGTAAACGGTCTTGCAATCTTAGACCAAACAGCAACAAACCCTGACCAGGCTTATAAAAATACGGCATTTTCAGAACTGTATCACCGTTTTTGGGTTGAAGGAATTTTTCAGTTTGACTTTGCAGCAATATTTCCTGGCGATTGGAATCATGTGGTTGCACGTGCATCTTATAAAGTACAATACATTGGAGTTACAGGATCAGAAGGAAACTCATGGATATGGCAAGGTCGAGGAAGTACCGACTATGAGCAAGCAAACGGATTACAATATTATGCGACATCTTTGATTGGATATCAAATGCCCATGAAGATAAATTTAGTTGGTATTGCAGCTGAATACTGGGGAGCTTATAATGCCGATGATTATAAAGACATTGCAGGAGCCGATAGATGGAACCCTACCTATGTACACGTAACTATTAGCTCTGTCGCAAGTATTCAACTTGCAGAAAAACACTCTTTGTTCATTCAAACTCGTTTTGCTAGCCGCCGAGCATATAACAAGGATATAGACCATACGGCTGAATCGATGATTACTGTTGTACGCGATAATCCTGGTGTGTATCAAACTGGCCGCGAATGGTTTTTTGACCGAATAGCTGTAAGCTATAATA
>CAYJNB010000363.1:0-1879 GCA_964371205.1 uncultured Treponemataceae bacterium | reverse complement strand
TAACGGAATAGTTTCGTTTGTAACAGACCCCACCGAAAAAGAAAACGCTCTACAAACAATCATGTACCAAAGCACCAAACGACGCGATTGGACGTTTGAACAAAAAATGCTCGACGTAACTTGCGTCTTCAAGCTAGAAATTACAAAACTCTCGTGTAAATCTCACGAGTAGGACATGGCTCTATCTCTTCCTATACTCACTCGGCGTTATGCCGAACACTTCTTTAAAACTTTTCGAAAAATAACTCATCTCAGAAAAACCGCAGTCAAAGCCAATTTCAATAATGGGTAGGGCAGTTGTTTTTAATAATGTGGCAGCTTTTTCTATGCGATAGTTTTTTAAGTACTTTATGGGCGACGTATTTAAAACCATCTTAAAGCACCTCAGTGCCTCACTTTCTTTTACATTTGCACTATGTGCAATTTCGATAAGACTAATATCCGTTTTGTAGTTTTGTTGAATAAAGGCCATCATTAGTTTACAGCGTTTGAGAGTCTTTACTTGTTTTGCATCCGGGGTAACCTCATTTTTTTCTAAAGACTGAATCACAAAAAGAAGAGCTGACGAAAGTTTTTCTCGTACCTCAAATTCATAGGCAAAATTTTTTGCAATAAAAATATCGTATGCACAAAGTATTTCTTTGCATTGGGATCTTTGTAATACTTGTACATTTTGACTTGTCTCTTGTAATAGATTATGAAAATAGTTTTTATACAGAATGCTGTCTTGATTACCGTATATAAAACTTGGATGCAGAACAAAGGATTTAATCATACAGGTGTCTGCACTAAACCCTTCGCAAGAATGTAGACGGCCTGTGTTTATAAATATGCCTTCTCCTTCTGCTAAAATAAACTCTTGCATTTCTACAATAAGTTTCATTTGCCCGCTAACAACCACTATCAGTTCTAATTCTTCGTGCCAGTGGTAGGGCACAGCCTTAGCGGTTACGTTATCATTATATATTGCAATGGGAAACTGTTTTGAACCCTTAAGATTTGTTTCTCTATTGGACTTATCTAAAACTATGGCGCATTCTTGTTCTTGCATATTCTCTCCTTTTGGCGAAAATGTCATATAATAATGTGATATTTTCATAGAAAACACTCATCTTGTACGATATAGTTATATCATGCTCTTGTAGGAGGTGCAATATGATTAGTTTGTTATTAAGAAGATACCTAACAAAAAACACGGTAAAAGCAAAAAAAGAAATTGTTTTTAAGTTACCAGATATATGTATTGCCGGAGGCAAAAAGTGCATATAGAACATGTTGCAATGTATGTGCAAGATTTAGAAAAAACACGGCAGTTTTACGAAATGTATTTCGGGGCAAAAAGCAACGATATGTACTACAATAAAATAACAGGTTTTAAGTCATACTTTTTAACATTTAAAATGGGGAGTCGATTAGAAATTATGACCGCTCCAAATCTTACAGAAAAGAGCTCTAATAACAAGAGTCTTGGTTTTATTCATCTTGCGTTTAGCATGGGTAGTAAAGAAAAAGTGTTAGAATTAACCGAACGGCTTCGTGACGATGGCTTTGAAATTTGCAGCGAGCCACGTACTACAGGCGACGGTTATTTTGAATCCTGTGTGTGTGACCCAGAAGGAAATCTTGTAGAAATAACAGTGTAAAACAGGATCCGCACGGAGTTAACCCTATAAAGGGGCTAACTGCAGTGGGGGAGTTGGTAAAATAATTTTTACACGTGCGCAATAGCGGTAATTTCTACTAAGAAATCAGGGTTAATTGGTGGCGCTAAAACAGTTGTACGTACAGGTGGATTTTCCATAAAAAATTGTGCGTACACCTTATTCATTTCGGCAAAGTCTTCGCGCTTTGCAAGATGAATGGTTACTGCATCGACCTT
>CAYJNB010000362.1:0-1883 GCA_964371205.1 uncultured Treponemataceae bacterium | reverse complement strand
AAAACTGAATTACAAATAATAGACATGAAGTCAATTGATCGTAGCAGAAAATCTGTTATTATTGGAAGCGAACGAGCAGATATAGAAATGCTTGTTTCAAAATATATAAAACCATGGATAAAATAAATTGAAAACACGTATTATACTCAATTTACTACATATAAAATTTTCTCTTAAAAATGCAGAACTTATTCAAATGCTCGCTGCAGATAAAACAATTGAACTTACAGATATTGTTCTCTTCTTTGATACAGAATCTAATTTGCAAAGTTTTCTTCCTTACATACAGCAAGCAAATGTACAGGCAATTCAAATAACCGAATATAATGCAGAACCATGCCTTCAAGTGCTAGAAAATCTTTGCAAGCAAAGTCCGACAGAGCTCATTGTTTTTCCAGATGATTTATTTGGCAAAGAACTATCAGTACGCTTAAGTTACCGTCTCGAAGGAAACGCTCTTATAGGTGTAAAAAATCTTAAGA
The DNA here is from genome assembly GCA_964371205.1 of uncultured Treponemataceae bacterium. GTDB lineage: Bacteria > Spirochaetota > Spirochaetia > Treponematales > Treponemataceae > CAYJNB01. The sequence goes on along the minus strand of CAYJNB010000362.1, from coordinate 1,401 downwards.
TACATTCAAAAAAAATACTATGCGAACGAGACACATATTCAAATCATCAAACATCAATAATTGAAGTTTCTAAGCTTCCCTTATGTATTACGCTAGTACCGCAGAATTATGAAGTTACCACGTATGAGAGGCAAAACAATGCTGTACATATCGATAATAGCATGGCGGATTCAAGCGAAAATGGAGTAGAAATACTTAGTAAAGAAAATAAAAATCTTGATGATGCTATTGAAACAGCTCCATTAGTTATTGTTCTTGGTATGGGCGTTCAAAACAAAGAAGAACTCGCAATTGCAAAAGAAAATGTTACAGCATTAGGAGCAAAATACGGAGTAACACGTCCAGTTGCAATGTCTGGATACTCACCTATTGACGATATTATTGGTGCCTCAGGTAAAATTCTACAGTCAAAACTCTGTTTAGTTTTAGGTGCTTCAGGCGCATCTGCTTTCTTAAAAGGCATAGAGAATTGTAAACACATAATTGCAGTTAATACCGACGATACCGCACAAATACGGCACTGTAGCGATGTATTCATAAAAATGGATTATAAAAAATTCTTAGATGAATTAAGCGCTTGTTTTAAGGAGAATCAAAAATGAACGATATAGAAATTTTTGCAATAACCGAAAATACGTACTCCTCGTTCCTCAAAGATGAATCACGTTTAGAAGGTTTTGCAGAAACCATCTCCTTTCCAAGTTCAGAAAATGACGTAAAAACCATTTTTGACGTAATGAAAACAAAAAACACACCTATCACAGTGCAGGGTTCAAAAAGCGGTATCGTCGGTGGGGCAGTACCCTTCGGCGGCCACATATTAAACCTATCTAAAATGACAAAAATACACCCGATAGACTATATTGACGAAAATACAGCAACTATTACCGTGGAAGCAGGAGTTACATTAGAAGATCTAAAAAAACACATACTATCAGAAACAAAAAAAAGTCCATTCCAGTGGCCGCCTCAGCCAACAGAGCAAACGGCAACAATTGGTGGTATTCTCGCATCTGGTTCGAACGGCATAAACGGGTATTATTACGGCCCTGTTTCGCAATATGTCGAAAAAATTAAACTTATAACACTAGATAAAGGTTTGATTGAAGTAAAGCGTAACACTGAGTTTGTAACAATAGATAACAAAAAAACAGATTTGCTAGATGTACTTATTGGAAGCGAAGGAATTTTTGGAATCATTATAGAAGCAACTTTGCGTCTTGTTAAAGATGTACAGGCAAAATGGGGTGTTTGTTTTTTACTTAAATCAGATATCGACGCATTACAATTTGCTCAAAAAGTTTCTGAAATTGAGACAACTGAACTTGGCATAGAAAATAATGAGGCCTTTGTTGCTGCAATAGAATATATTGATGATAAAGCTATAGATATAGTTCAAAA
>CAYJNB010000361.1:0-1907 GCA_964371205.1 uncultured Treponemataceae bacterium | reverse complement strand
GATGGACTGTAGTTACCAAAGACGGAAAACTCTCTTCCCATGCAGAACATACTGTAGCTGTTTTTTCAGATCATACAGAGATTTTAACATTGTAAAATTCTGTAAAAAAATACAAACTTTGAGTAAAAATTGTACTATTTTTAATTATAGATTGTTTACATAAATACAAATAAACATGGAGGCATTATATGCATACAAAAACAAAAAAAACTCTTTTAATCCTTACAGCATTTTTGCTGGTATTTTTATCTTGCTCAAATAAGGTACTAAATGCAAAGACTGCATTTGCAGATACTACTGCAGCCGTAGAAATACCTAGCGAATCTCTTGCAGTATTAGAAGCTCTACAAGGTGCATTTAGAGCATTATCAGATGCTGTATTACCAACAGTTGTTGAAGTAGATACAGTAACAACAAGAATTCAGGAAAACTCTATGGGAGACATACCTTTCTTCTTTTTTGGACAACCTCAGGAAGATGAAAAAGAAAGTACACCCAGAGAGTATAGACAATCTGGTAAAGGCTCTGGAGTAATAGTAAGAAGAGATGGAAGCACATACTATTTATTAACTAATGATCACGTTGCAGGTACTGCTACAGAAATCGAAATAAAATTATTCGATGGAAGAATATTTGAGGCAAAACTTGTTGGAACAGACAGCAGAAAGGATATAGCACTTGTTTCTTTTGAATCAGATGATAAAAATATCCCAGTAGCAGCATTTGGAAACTCAGATAGTGTTCGAACTGGCGATATTGTATTTGCAATGGGAACCCCACTTGGTTATGACTCATCTGTTACTCAAGGGATTGTTAGTGCTACAGGGCGCTCAGGCAGTCGCATAAACAATATTAATGACTTTATTCAAACAGATACAGCAATAAACCAGGGAAATTCAGGTGGTCCCTTATTTAATATATATGGTGAAATCATTGGTATTAATACTTGGATTGCTTCTCAATCTGGAGGAAGCCAAGGCTTAGGCTTTGCAATCCCAATTAATAATGTTAAAGATTCTGTGGATCAGTTTATAAAAGATGGCAAAATAACATATGGCTGGGTAGGGGTTTCTTTAGTTGAAGCAAATGATGAGTATAAAGAATCTCTTGGTTTAGAAAAAATAACGGGCGCATTAGCATCACAGGTATTTATAGATGAACCTGCAAATAAGGGGGGGATTATACCTGGAGATTATGTTATTGAACTAAATGGTAAAGAAGTTAAGAGTGTAGATCAACTCGTTCGCGATGTTGGCTCACTTGAAGTAAACGAAGTTGCAACATTTAAAGTCATTAGAAGTGGTAAGGAGCTAGTTCTAAATGTAACAGTGGAACCAAGAGACGACAAAGTTGTAGCAGATAATTCTAAACTTTTCCCAGGATTTTTCCCATATCCTCTAACAGAAGAGGTGCGTAAACAATTAGAAGTAGAAAAAAATATAGAAGGTGTTATGATTAGCGGTGTACAAGCAAAATCAGCTGCTGCAATTATGGGGCTTCAAAATGGTGATATTATTACTGGCGTAAACGATAAGCCAGTAAAGTCTCTAGCCGAATTCTATGCTGCCTTAAATCAAAAGCAAATTTGGTTTGAAGTGCACAGAAATGGTCATTCTATTTCTACTGTAAAGTATAAATTATAAACTCGGTTATGCTTTTATGGGGTATCAAAGGATACCCCTTATTATTTTATTAGGAATTCATATGATTATAACTAGAGAAGACTTTGCAGATGATCTTTCGAAACAAATCTTCGATATTAGACAGACATTTTCTCAAACCAATAACCTAGACACTATTTGTAAACTAGTTGCATTATCTAGTAAAAATACAAAGAGTTACATCAAAAAGATATTAAACTCTATAAAGCTATCACACCACAAAGATTTAATAATCTATGGTGCTGG
>CAYJNB010000360.1:0-1912 GCA_964371205.1 uncultured Treponemataceae bacterium | reverse complement strand
TAAGTATCCGTATATTTTAGCAGAAGAACTTGAAACAATCTTAGCTGCTTTTCAAGAAGATGGAGGGCTTGTAATTGAAGATATTCATAAAGACCTCGAAGAATCAAACCAACTTTTTCAATTTTTACATACAACCAATTCGCATACAATTCAATTAGCACCGCTTTACTCAACAGATGGCATAACCTATTTTATGGGTGTCGATAATTCAAGCAGATATGTAAAAGATTTATCTTTATTGCATTCAGTTCTTATATTTGTAACAGATGCGATAAAAAAACATAAAACACTTAAGCAATTAGAGTTTTTATCATACACCGATACACTCACTGGTTTAATGAATCGAAATAAATATTTAGAGCGAATCGAAAAATTGGAATCAGAATCCTTAAGCTCTTTAGGTTATATACATATAAATGTTAATGCACTAAAAAAACAAAATGAACTGTACGGAGAAAAACACGGGGACACTATACTCAAAGATGTAGCAAAAATTCTTTCTACTTACATACCGAAAGATTTATTCCGTGTAGGCGGTGATGAATTTATTGCATTTTGTAGCAATGTTCCTAAAAAAGATTTTGAGACATTAGTATTCTCGTTACAAGAAAAAAGCCTTATGCACAAGAATCTTTCGTTTGCAGTCGGTGGAGTTTGGCAAGAAAAAAAGATTGATATACGCAAAGGATTAATGCAAGCCAATGATATAATGTATTCTGATAAGCAAAAGTATTACAAAAATCAAGTTACAGAAAATATACAAATGAGAGTTAATCCAGTAGAGATTTTATTAAACGAAATTCGTTCAAATCTTTTTAGTATCTATCTCCAACCAAAGGTTGATTTGCTTACAGGCAGAATTTCGAGTGCAGAAGCGTTAGTTCGAAAAATAAATGCCGACGGTAAAATTATTTCGCCAGATAGATTTATCCCTATCTATGAAAACGAAAACACTATACGGCACTTGGACTTTTTTGTATTAGAGGAGGTATGTCAATTACAAAAAAAATTAATCGAAGAAAACCGTGCACTTCCTATAGCTGTTAATTTTTCTCGAATTACTTTTTTGGCGTACACTGTAATCGATGAGATTGTAAGTATCTGTGCCGAATACAAAATACCACATATGTATATTAAGATAGAACTTACCGAAAGCGTGGACAAAATGGATTATGAATTCTTTCAAAAAAAGATATCTAATCTTAAATCATTGGGTTTTGATGTTTCCCTAGATGATTTTGGGGCAAAGCAATCTAATTTACTTATGCTCACTATGTCTGAATTTTCGGAAGTCAAGATAGATAAAGGCTTAATCGACAACATAACTACAAGTTCAGAAAACAGAACTGTTGTGCGTAATATTATAAAAACAATTAAAGAACTTGGAAAATCTCATTGTGTAGCCGAAGGCATTGAAACAGAAGAGCAAATGAAACTTTTACAAGATCTTGGTTGCAATACTGGTCAGGGTTATTTCTTTTATAAACCAATGCCGGTAAGTGGTTTTTTAGCAGCCTATACAGATAATATTTCTGAACAAGCAGCAAAAAGAAACATTATAGAGAATAAAGCGAAGCTAGATTATACCATTAACTATGACGAATTATATGCTATTATTGATGGTATTCCATTATGTATATCAGTTTGGGATCATACAGGTACTTTAATTACTTGCAATGCACAAACACCAAAATTATTTGGTTTTGAAACTAAAGAAGAATATCAACAACAGTACAATGTTCTCTGTCCAGAATTTCAACCAAATGGCGAAAACTCTATTGCCTTTGGAAAAGAATACCTGAATAAGGCATGGGAAAGTGGAAGTGAAAAATTTAACTGGCTCTATAAAACTACTACCGGTGTAGAAATTCCTACCGAAATTACTTTAGTAAAACTCGATATTAAAAGCGAC
>CAYJNB010000359.1:0-1915 GCA_964371205.1 uncultured Treponemataceae bacterium | reverse complement strand
ACCGGGATTATATACTCGTAATCGAGTGTTGAGCGAAAATCTAACCCGTTGTAAAACCCTCCAGGCAGATTAAAACGGTGGCTATCTCCTTGCATTGAGTAGGAAGCCGCAGGAAAATAGAGCGCTAAGTCGGTAGTTAACTGCAGGCTATGTGGCTCAGGAATCTCTGCAAATGCAAATGTACACAGTACAAGTAGCATAATAATTACTAGTTTTTTCAAAAAAGTCTCCTTTGTGTTGCTTTCTTCTTCCAAAATCAAAAAAAAATTGAATATAGAAGCATAACAGCAACGACTCATTATATGTCTAGGCTTGCCTTATGTCAACAAAAATGGTATGGTACAAAAATGTATGTAACTTGTCTTGATTTAGAAGGGGTTTTAGTACCCGAGATTTGGATTGCGTTTGCCGAGAAAACCGGCATAGAAGAATTACGTTTAACCACCCGCGATATGCCTGATTACGATGCTCTTATGATGAAGAGAATCGGTATTTTAAAAGAACACAATCTTGGCTTAAAAGAAATCCAAGAGGTAATTTCGGGTATTGACCCATTTGATGGTGCAAAAGAATTTTTAGATGAATTGCGCTCATTGAATCAAGCGGTTATTCTCTCCGATACCTTTAGCGAATTTGCAGCTCCTTTAATGAAAAAGCTCGGTATGCCGGCAATTTTCTGCAACTCGCTCATTACCGACGAAAACAACATGATTGTAAAGCACAAAATGCGCCAAGATAACGGAAAGTATCACGCGGTAAAGGCGTTTCAGTCTATGGGATTAAAAGTTATTGCTTCGGGTGATTCGTTTAACGACTTAGAAATGATTAAGCAAGCAGAAGCCGGCTTCTTATTCCGTCCACCGGCGCATATTGCAGAAGAGTATTCACAATTTAAAGTGTTTACCGATTATGACGGCTTGCTTGGAGCCATTAAACCAATTTTAAAAGGCTAATTTCCTTTAACTGGGAAAAAACATGGCACGCCCTACCATAAATTATTTTGGTAGGGGAATTTTCTTTCCGTCTTTATCGATTGCTACAAAAACAACGGTATTGGTAAACGAAAGAACTTCTCCTCTGGTGTCCGGATGGCGCGCATACACATCTACCTTGTAAGTAACCGAGCTATTTCCTTTTTTAAGGAGCTTTACCGAAAAACGAATAATCGCACCAAGGTTAATACCCACCTTAAAGGAACTTTCGCCCATACCCACCGTTACAAAAGTGGTTGTAGGAAAGTCGAGACTTGCCGCAATCCAGGCATATTCATCAACCCAGAGAAGCAATTGACCTCCAAAGAGATTACCATGGTGATTTAAATGTTCAGGACGAACTAATACGTGAGAATCCATATCAATATACTACCGTGCTAAATCAAAAAAGTAAAGGTCGGTGCGTTTTAAATTATTCTTAACATTCAAGGCAGTTGCGCACCTTCCCTAGTTTTGTGATACAAAACTAGTTTAAAATTATTTTGTCTTTTTATAAGTAAAGGTCGGTGCATTTAAAATGATTCTGAACATTTAAAAAAAGAAACGGGGAGGTCGGCGGTTAGGCCGACTCACCCCGCGATATTCTTATCAGGATTATGTACATTCTTATTATGCACCCTGTAGTATGATTTGTCAAATAAAAAATGCATACTTTGAGAGATTTTTTTAATATTCTTGAGAGAAGGTTTACCTAGAGGAAAAAACTTGGGACGCAAGCACCTCGATTTAAAATGTGAAAACCTGGTAGGTTACGTGTAGGTACATACTCAACAAATGAAGTATAACAGTCTCATTGACTCAAAATAAAATTTTCTGTATACTTCAATTAATTCAGGGGAGCTTGTAAACAGGCTGAGAGGAAACTACTAGTTTCGACCCTTATAACCTGACTTGGGTAATGCCAACGGAGGAAGTTTGCACTT
>CAYJNB010000358.1:0-1915 GCA_964371205.1 uncultured Treponemataceae bacterium | reverse complement strand
GCGATTAAAAAATCGCTACAATGTAGAATACATCTAAAAAAAGAAATATGCAAGAGTATGATATACATTGTTTGTCTTTTTTTTTTCTAGATTTTACATTGCTTTTCTTTGAAACAGGGGAAAATAATACTAATTATTATCCACTTCTTCTAGCTCTTCTAGCTCTTCGATTTCTTCTATCGCGTTATATGTTTCTTCTTCTTTTGGAACAAAAGAAGTATCCACAGAAAGTAATGCGTTAAAACTTTCTTCTGTGATTGGACGGCTAAATAAAAATCCTTGCGCTGTATCGCACTCATTTTTACGTAAAAACTGTGCCTGTTCTTCTGTTTCTACACCTTCGCAAACAATATGCAAATTAAGATTTTTTGCCATTGATATTACAGAAGAAAGTACTATTCTCCCTCTATCAGTCTCAGCTGACTCACTTAGAAAAGCCTTATCTAATTTTACAATATCTACTGGAATATGGCTCAAAAGATTTAATGAAGAATAACCTGAACCAAAATCATCTATAGCAATAGCAAAACCTTTTTCTCTAAGTTTTATAAGTGTATCGGTAAAGGAATGATTGTTTGCGTTAAAAGCGCCTTCGGTAAGCTCTACCTCTACTAAGTGAGGAGGTATGTTGTATAGCTCGCGTACTTCTACTAATTTTTCTACAATTTCTGGATCGAGCAAGTGCAACCGAGAAAGATTAAAAGATACTGGAACAGGCTTTAACCCTGCTTTAATTTGCAGATTTATAGCCTTGCATACTTGTTCGTACACGTATAAATCTACACGATTTACAAAACCATTTTTTTCAAAAAGCGGAATAAAATCATCTGGCATAATATTTCCATATTCATGCGAATGCCAGCGAACTAAAGCTTCTGCTCCACATAACGAGTTGTCTGCAAAATTGTACTTAGGTTGTAAAAAAAGGAGAAATTCACCACTTGCAAGGGCTCCCTGCATAGATGTTTCTATTCTATTACGGAAAAGAAGCTTCTCAAGCATTATATTTGAATAAAACACATACGTGCTATCAAAGCGTTCTTTTTCTGATCTCATCGCAATAAGCGCTCTATCGCTTATAAGTGAAGGCAAAATAGTTGTATCATCAATAACATATACACCCCAAGAAAGTGAAACAGAAAACGCGAGTGTATTTTTATTAAGCGAAGAAACAATAGTATCGTTGCATTCGTTTAAGCGCTCGAGTAAATTTTGAAAGCCTGTATTTTTTATGAGTAGACCAAAAACATCATTTGTTATATGAGATGCATACTCTCCACTTTTTACAAACGACGAAAGAACATTTCCGAGTATGGATATAATCTTATTTGATTCATCTATACCAAAATTTTCTTTCATCATTTGGAAGCGGTCAATATCTACAGCTACAAATACAAAATCACCGCTCTGTGCTACAGTTAATCGCTGATTTACTACGTCTTGCATTTTTTTCCAACTGGCTATACCAGTTATTGGGTCTAAATTTTGCAAGGAGGCAATATGTTTTTTTTGTAAGAAAAAAAGAATAATTCCAGAAAGCAAAGATAAAAAAAGAAAAAATATAAAAATTGCCTTTGCTTCTTGTGGAGGGTTTGAAAACTCTAAATAATAAAAAGCAAGAGAAATAAGAATAGCAGAGAAAAACACAAAAAACATAAGGCATATACGTTTTAAAAAGTCATACTTCACTTGTTTATTTTCTTTTACAAACATATTTTTCCTCTCTCCAGAATAAGCTTAGAAGTTCCATTTTCATAATAGACTCTAATCGTTGGATTTTTTACAACACCATCTAGATGGATAAGAGAAGGAGCATCGTCATCGTAGTTTGCCCCTACCGCAAAATGGCATGTTCTAAAGGCTTTTTCGTCCTCGAGCATATTTCCACCAATAATGGCAGCAGGGTTAAGTCCTA
>CAYJNB010000357.1:0-1918 GCA_964371205.1 uncultured Treponemataceae bacterium | reverse complement strand
CCTTTCGTGGTATACTGTTTTTATGAATAAACAACAACGAGATTTTTGTAATTTCTTTGAAAAAAATCATAATGATAGTATAGTAGACCTTAGTTTAGCTCGCTTAGATGAGAGTTCTGGAATTAACAAAATAGAGTTAATGATTCCACCAGGCCGCACAGAATTGTGGGGCTTATTTTTAATAGGAGAAAGTGCATTACATTTTTACGACCATGCAACAGAAAACTCTCTTATGTCACTTTTTAGAGCGCGCGATGTAGCTCCTCCACAACCACAATTACTGAGCATTCCCTATGGTAATGTTAAGGCTATTGAGTGTATTGAGCCAAAAAAAAGCTTTTTAAATTTTTTTTCGCCAAAAGAAGTCTTTGTTAAAATTAGTTTTTTAAATATAGCACAAGAGTCTATTGAAATCGGAATATACATATCTTCAGAAAACAAAAAGTGTATTCAAAGATTATTAGAGAAAACGAAGGAAAAGAAATGAACACAAGTATACATCTCCGCTCGGCAATTGAAGGCGACGAGAATCTTATTCTCGACTTTATAAAAGGTCTTGCTGACTACGAAAAAATGTCTGCTGACGTAGTAGCAACTACTGAAGTCTTACGCGAAAATTTATTTGTAAAAAAAGGAGCTGAGGTTGTTATTGCAGAATACACAGAGGTAGATGGCACACTCAAAAATGCAGGATTTGCTCTGTATTTTAGCAATTTTTCAACCTTTCTCGGCAAACCTGGACTTTATCTCGAAGACCTTTTTGTGTATCCCGAATTTCGCGGTAAAGGAATTGGTGTAGCTCTCTTTAAGTACTTAATTAACCTTGCAAAAGAAAGAGACTACGGTAGAATGGAGTGGAGTTGTCTCGACTGGAACGAGCCATCAATAGATTTCTACAAGAGTTTTGGGGCTATCCCTATGAGTGATTGGACAACATATCGACTAACAGAAGAAATACTAAAAATGCACTAATTTACCAGTATTTATCTTGCAAAAGACTTAGAATGTGATATACTTTAAGTAGTCCTTTTTACAATAATTATGATACAACAATGAGGCCTAGGATGAAAAACGAAGATTTTACAAAAGTAGCTATGGATAACCATAGTTTTTTGTGCTACATAGTGGACATAAAAACGTTCGAACTATTATACATAAACGAAAACGCACGTCGAACCTTCTCGCCTTTTTTAAAGAGCTTTAGACCTGGTAAAAAATGCTACGATTTTCTCCATGCCCGAAGTGCACCTTGTTCAGACTGTAATGTACATATTCTAAAACAAGGAAAAAAGCTTTGCTCAGAAATTCAAAATGAAAGAAACAATAGATTTTATACCCACATCGATACTAAAATCGAGATGCCTAATCGCACACTTAAGCTTACATACGCATACGAAACATCTGATTGTCAACTAGAAATTAATAGCCACTCTCGTGTTGCAACAAACGAAGAAACTCTTTTGCGCTGCATTGAAACACTTGTACAGGAAGGAGATTTAGATGATGCAGTTTTAAAACTCTTATCTATTGTGTGTGATTATTATGAAGCAGACAGAGCCTATATATTTAAAGTGTTTCAAGAACAGCGAATTGCAAAAAATATTTATGAATGGAGTATATCGCCTGAACTTCAAACTATTAACAAGTATCCATATATTCTCTCAGAAGAACTTGAACCAATTCTAGCTGCTTTTGAGGAGGATGGAGGACTTGTAATTGAAGATATTCATCGAGAACTCGGAGACTCAAACCAACTTTTTCAATTCTTACATGCAACCAACTCCCATACAATTCAATTAGCACCAGTATATTCAACTGATGGTATAACATATTTTATGGGGGTAGATAATCCAACTCGTTACATAAAAGATTTATCTTTGTTACATTCTGTTCTTATATTTGTAACAGATGCAATAAA
>CAYJNB010000356.1:0-1922 GCA_964371205.1 uncultured Treponemataceae bacterium | reverse complement strand
TCAGCAGTGAGCTCTTCAGATTCTCCGAGTAATACTAAAGCTTGTTCAAACTGTGTATTTGTTTTTTCAGTTACAATAAAGTTGTAGACAGATACCCCAAGTGAAAGTATTGCAATAAGTAAAAATCCACCTAAGATTTTTGTTCTTAAGCGCACATTTTCTAAACCCATCTTATTCTCCTTGTTATGTTTCATTTCCATAGCATGTATAAAGCCGATTTCTAAACTACTAGTATATCGGCTTTAAAATAGTATTTCTTGAAGCGGTTTGTTTTATGCTATATCTTGGTCTTCGTCTGCATTTTTTTGAATCGTTTCGCTTGTAGAAAGAAGAGGTATTCTCTTGTTTTCTTTAATGGCTATAAGTGATTCTATCTTAAAGAATGAAATCGCCTCTTGTAAATCTTGAGCTTGTCCTGAAAGCTCTAGAGCCATTGCTGCAAGTTGTTCAGATCCTGATGCATTCTGCTGTGTAACAGCATCCATTTGGTTCATAGATGTATAAATTTGCTGGATTCCAATTTCTTGATCTTTACTAGCAGCAGATATTTCTTGTATATATTTTGCAGTCTTATCAATTTCGGGAATAATAGAAGCAATTAATTCTCCGCTTTGCACTGCAACATCAACACTTTCCTTAGATAGGACACTTATTTCTGCGGCTGCAATTTGACTGCGCTCTGCAAGTTTACGCACCTCGCTGGCAACAACTGCAAATCCTTTCCCTGCTTCTCCTGCTCTGGCGGCCTCTATTGCTGCATTAAGAGCAAGCAGGTTTGTTTGACTTGCAATATCTTCTATGATACTGATTTTTGCAGCTATGTTTTTCATTGCCGTTACCGTATTAATAACAGCTTCTTCTCCTTCTGTACTAGTTGCAACTGCATTTTTTGCAAGATTTGCAGTAATACCTGCGTTTTCTGTATTTTGTTTAACACTAGCAGCGGCTTCTTCCATTGTTGCAGACATTTCCTCGGTAGAAGCTGCTTGCTCAGATGCCCCGTTCGACACGCTTTTACTTGCAGATGTTATCTGCGAACTGCTCGAAGAAACTTCTATGCTCGTTTCCTTTACAGTCTGTATAACATCTGTAATAGTATCTATTAACATGTTTAAAGATCTAGACATATCTCCCATTTCATCCATGCGCCTATCGAGTTTTTTTCGTTCTTTTGATATGCCTTCTAAACAGAGGTCTCCTCCTGTTACCCTCTTAAGAATGCGAATAAAGGATTCTATCGCTAATCGTATATTTAAAGAAATTGCTGCTCCGACAAGAGCACTAAAGATTAGGACAGCTATCGCAATCGATAAAATAGCAGTAGCCGCCTGCTCTGTTTCGGCAATTAAGATATCGTCTTTTTTATGTGCGAAGGCAACTTGTGCTTCCTCGTAAAGCGGAATGGTTGTATCAAAGAGAAGGCCAATTTCGACAAGTTCTTTAAATCGGCTTTCTACAGCAGGATCGGAGGTGGTTATTCCGCTGAGCCAGCTTTCTAATGCAGGATACAATCTGTCGGAAGCCTCTTGCAAGGTTTGATAGTAAGCTTTTGTTTCGTCAGTTCCTTCGAGCTGAGCCATTCGAGATAATATTTCTATTCCTTTTTCTTGCAACGGAACAAATCTATCCTTAAATATCTGATTATTTATTTCTCGTCCTTCGGCAATGTCGAGCATCACTAATCTGTTTTCTAGACGAATTTTTTCGTAGTTGTATTTGAACTGAGCAGAGACGTCTTTACTAGTTTCAAGTAAAAAGAGTGCCTCTTGAATTTGTTCATTTGTTTTAAGAATTCGGTTATAGCTATATAGTGCAACACCCAATGATAATAAAGCTATTAGCGAGAATCCTCCCAATATCTTTACACGTAGACGTACGTTGTCCAAAAACATTTTGACCTCCATGCGAAATGTTGTTCTTGT
>CAYJNB010000355.1:0-1927 GCA_964371205.1 uncultured Treponemataceae bacterium | reverse complement strand
GAAGTTGCTGAAAAAAACCAAATAGATGTGATGTTATGTGACATAGAAATGCCCGGAGAAAATGGTCTATCTCTGGTTTCTTATGTGCATAAAAAACATCCGTCTATAGCATGTATTTTTTTAACGTGTCATGCAAATTTTTCTTATGCACAAGAGGCAATTCATTTATGCTGTGAAGATTATATTTTAAAACCGGCTCCTTATAAAGATATTCAAAATGCGATTTTACGCGTTACAGAGGAGTTGCAAATTATACGCAAAGATGCGCAAGCAATGAAGTACGGAAAAAACTGGTTGAAGAAACAAGTTGAAGACGCACAAGACATTCAAGGATATAAAAGATCCCCACAGGAAGTAGTTGAAGAAACCACAAGTTTTATACTCTCTAATTTGTCAGAGGAGGCGTTAAGTGTCACATGGTTAGCAAAAAAAATGTATTTGAACGAAGATTACTTAAACCGTATTTTCAAACGAGAAAAAGGTCTGTCTTTAGGTAAGTTTATTATTCAAGAGCGCATGCAATTAGCGGCAAACCTTTTGGAGATGTCAAATATTAGTATTGCCTCCATTGCCGCTCAAGTAGGGTATGCAAACTACCCTCACTTCATCTCAACATTTAAGAAAACCTATGATTGTACACCCGCGCAGTATAGAGTCGAGGTGTCAAACAAAAATAATAATTTGGTTTGAAAATATACTGCATAATAAATTATTAACATCCGAAAAGTCGCAAATGTGAAATAACTTGTCGGTTTATTGAATTGTATAAAATAGTTAACAGTGCTATAGTTGTTTTCATAGAGAAACACAATCAGTGTTTCAAAAAAATGGAGGTTTCTTGTATGAAAAAAATATTAGCGATCATCTTGGCACTGACAATATTATCTGTTTTTGCCGCTTGTGGAGAAAGTCCGACCGATACAGTAAGTCAGACTGATGAAACAAACTCGACAACACAGGGAAATCCGGATGAAATCTACGAGGTTGTTATGCAATTCCCTACCTTGGGCACAACTCCGGAAGATTTGCAAATGATTGAAGATGCAATCAATGCTCGCACCGAGTCAGAAATCGGTGTACACGTTACCCTTTACCCCGAGGTAGCTTTTGACTTGAACAATGCTACTAACTTAATGGTATCGTCAGGGCAAAAGCTTGATCTTGCAATGTCTATGTTTGAAGGTGGTGTCGGTGGCTATGTGAACAGCGGTACAATTATAGAACTTGACGAACTTGTAGAACAGTACGGACAAGATATTGTTGCGGCAGAAGGCATAGCAATGAGCGGTGGGTATTTTGACGGTAACCTATACGGCGTTCCTACCGAGGAAAAAATGGCGCGGGTAAGGGCTTTTTTTGCCCGAGAAGATTTGATTGAAAAATACAACATTGACTACGACCCGGATCATATTTATACATATGAAGAACTTGGTGAAATTTTTGCAACAGTTAAGCAAGGTGAGGGTGATGGTTTTTACTGCATTGCGATGAATGCCAGTGAACAGCAGATGTATAATTATTTTGACCCTGTTGACTTTTTAGGTTCTACAATTGGTTCTGGTGTGTTATTGGATTACGGCACAGCAGGCGACGAAATTGTAAATTACTTTGAGACCGAAAACTTTGAAGCTTCTGTACAATACGCTCGTGAATGGTATCAAAACGGTTACTTTGCACCTGATGTTAATACAGCTACGGACAGCCATATCTTACAAATGCAAAGCGGAAACTATTTAGGAAGTTTTAATAACGCCGAACCTGATATGATTGCTGCTGCAAATGCCGGAAATTTAGCAACTCTTGGTACTGAGATTTTACCGTTTTATGTTAGCGAGCCTTGTGCTCTTACTCAAAACTATCAAATTACACTTTGGATGATTCCCGTCACTTGTGAAAACCCTGAAAAAACTATGCAATGGTTAAACAT
>CAYJNB010000354.1:0-1927 GCA_964371205.1 uncultured Treponemataceae bacterium | reverse complement strand
GACTATTACGGAAATTTAAAACCGGTGGTCTGCATAAATTTTATTGATTTTTTATTGTATAAACGAAAACCCTGTTTTCATCGAGTTTTTGAAGTGCTCAATAGAGCCGACACTCAAATGGCACTTAGTGAAGATTTTCGTCTTCATTTTATAGAAATACCCAGTGTTGATACAGCACGAGGTGCCCTTGCTACCTGGGTGCAATTTTTGAGAGCAGCAACTGAAGACAGCACGGAGGAAAAAATGGAGTATATATTTAAAAGCAATCCAGTAACAAAAGATGCCTATGGTGTATTTCAAGATTCATTGCAAGGTCAAGAAGAATATTTGCGCGAAATTTCACGTGAAAAATGGTACAGAGACAACATAACTCGCTATGAGTACGAAAAAAAGCAAGCTATTGATGAAGGATTACGGCAAGGTCTAGAGCAAGGCTTACAACAAGGCTTACAACAAGGCTTACAACAAGGCATAGAGCAAGGTATAGAGCAAGGTATAGAGCAAGGTATAGAGCAAGGTCGAGAACAGGGACTTGAACAAGGTGCCCGCAAAAAAGCTCTTGAAACAGCCCTAAATTTAAAAACTACCTCTTTATCGATTGCTGAGATTGCTAAGGCTACCGGATTATCTGAAGAAGAAGTAAAAGAACTGTAATTGATTCTTACCTTCAACTTTGCGTTAAAGATTGTTGGGGTGTCGCATAAGTCGGTTACCTAGCTGACAGCCCGTCAAGTTAAAATAGCTTTCTACTATTATAGATGTATATAAACTCTCTCCGCTCTCCCCACTTCCCAAAACTATCAATTTAAGTTATACTACAGCTACTAAAGTAAGACTGTATTTTTCAAATTCTACTAGATTATTGTAGGTTTACGTGATATAGTCGTATAGAAAAATATTGCGCATTTGCGTTTGCCTATAAAGGAGAATAGTATGGCAGTTATGTTTTATGAAAAAGATTGTGATTTAGGTCTTTTAGCAGGAAAAACCGTTGCAATCATTGGTTACGGAAGTCAAGGACATGCTCACGCATTGAACTTAAAAGATTCAGGTGTTAACGTAGTTATTGGTTTATATGAAGGTTCAAAAAGCTGGAAAAAAGCAGAAGAAGCAGGACTCAAAGTAATGACTGCTGCTGATGCTACAAAAGCAGCAGATATGATTATGATTCTTGTAAATGATGAAAAACAAGCTCAGTTGTACAAAGAAAGTATTGAACCAAACTTAAAAGCAGGCAAGACAATTATGTTTGCACACGGTTTTAATATTCACTTTAAACAAATTGTTCCATCAGAAGATATTAACGTTATTATGATTGCTCCTAAGGGGCCTGGTCATACAGTTCGTTATCAATACGAAGAAGGCAAAGGTGTTCCTTGTTTAATCGCAGTATACCAAGATGCAACTGGAACTGCTCATAAACTTGGATTAGCATATGCTCTTGGAATTGGTGGTGCTCGTGCAGGTGTTCTCGAAACAACATTCAAAGAAGAAACAGAAACAGACTTATTCGGTGAACAAGCTGTGTTATGTGGTGGTGTTACCGCTCTTATGAAAGCTGGTTTCGAAACATTAGTAGAAGCTGGATACCAACCAGAAAGCGCATATTTTGAGTGTATTCACGAAATGAAACTTATTGTAGATATGATTAATGCTGGTGGATTTGCTTGGATGCGTTATTCAATTTCTGATACAGCAGAATACGGGGATTACACAATTGGTCCACGCATTATTACTGAAGAAACTAAAAAAGAAATGAAAAAAGTTCTTACAGAGATTCAAGACGGTACATTTGCTCGCAATTGGATCGTAGAAAACATGTCTAATCGTCCTTACTTCAACCGTATTCGTGCAATCGAAGCAAGTCATCAATTAGAAACAGTTGGCGAAGAACTACGCAAAATGATGAGTTGGCAAAAAAAATAGA
>CAYJNB010000353.1:0-1933 GCA_964371205.1 uncultured Treponemataceae bacterium | reverse complement strand
TGTTGCACTTGGCCCGGGGCTTCTTGGACAAGTTTTCGACGGACTGCAAAATCCACTTCCGCAATTAGCAGAGCAAGCAGGGTACTTCTTAGAAAGAGGTATCTATCTTGATGCGCTCGACGGAGAGAAAAAATGGAGCTTTACTCCAACCGCTAAAAAAGGCGATGCAGTAAAAGCAGGTGAATTTTTAGGCGAAGTTCCAGAAGGAACATTTAGCCACAAAATAATGGTTCCTTTTAACATGTTTAGTAACTACACAGTTAAATCAATTAAAGATGCAGGAACATACAATATTAACGAAACCGTTGCAGTTCTTACCGACGATAAAGGTAAAGACCACAACGTAACAATGACATTTAACTGGCCGGTAAAACGTGCTATTAACTGTTATGCAGAACGCCTTAAGCCAGAAGAAACAATGGTTACACAAATGCGTACCATCGATACTTTCTTCCCAGTTGCAAAGGGTGGAACATTCTGTACACCTGGTCCGTTCGGGGCTGGTAAAACCGTTCTACAACACGCATTGAGTCAAAATGCTGACGTAGACATTGTAATCGTTGCAGCTTGTGGTGAACGTGCTGGTGAAGTTGTAGAAATTCTTAAAGAATTCCCAGAACTTATCGACCCACGTACTGGTAAATCACTCATGGAAAGAACTGTTGTAATTTGTAACACTTCTTCTATGCCAGTTGCTTCTCGCGAAGCTTCTGTTTACACAGCGGTAACATTGGCAGAATACTATCGCCAAATGGGCTTACATGTTCTTCTTTTGGCAGACTCAACCAGTCGCTGGGCACAAGCATTACGCGAAATGTCTGGACGCTTGGAAGAAATCCCAGGTGAAGAAGCATTCCCAGCTTATCTCGAGTCTTACATTGCATCTTTCTACGAAAGAGCAGGTTTGGTACGATTAAGTTCAGGAGCTTTTGGTTCGGTAACAATTGGTGGAACCGTTTCTCCTGCTGGTGGTAACTTTGAAGAGCCGGTAACACAGGCAACTCTAAAAGTTGTTGGTGCTTTCCACGGACTTTCTCGCGAACGTTCCGATGCTCGCAAGTTCCCTGCAATTCATCCACTCGATTCATGGTCAAAATATGACAGTGTAATTAAAGTTGATAAAGTAAGTTTTGCTCGCTCATGCCTCAAAAAAGGTACAGAAGTTGAACAAATGATGAAGGTTGTTGGTGAAGAAGGTACCAGTCTTGATGACTTTGTAATGTACCTAAAATCATTCTTGCTCGACTCTGTATACTTACAACAAAACTCATTCGATAAGGTTGACGAAGCTGTAAGTGTAGAGCGCCAAACATACGTATTTAACTTCTTGTTAAAAGTTCTTGGCTCATCATATACACTTGCAGACAAAGACGAAGCTCGCTCTTTCTTCAATCAATTACGTCAAAAGTTTATTGACTGGAACTATGCAGCATGGGCAACCGATAAGTTTGCTGGAATCGAAAAGGACTTAACGGCGCTTTATAGCGAAAAATCCGGAACCTTGGATGCCGCTACAACAGCATTGCTTAAGGATGGTGAATAATGAAAAAAGTATATTCAAGAATTGAGTCAATTAACGGTAGTGTTATCACCGTCCGTGCTGACGATATTAAATACGGAGAATTAGCAGAGATTGAAACAACCTTTGGTACTTCTCTAGCAGAGGTAAACCGCATTAATGGTGATTTAGTATCACTGCAAGTTTTTGCTGGTGGACGTGGTGTTTCAACCGGAGACCAAGTTCGTTTCTTAGGTCACGAAATGCGTGTTAGCTTTTCTGACAACCTTATGGGACGTATCTTTAACGGTTCAGGTGAGCCACGCGATAACGGTCCTGCTCTTAAAGACAACCTAGTAGAAATTGGTGGCCCATCAGTTAACCCTTCAAAACGTATTATTGCTAAAAACATGATTCGTACCGGTATTCCGATGA
>CAYJNB010000352.1:0-1937 GCA_964371205.1 uncultured Treponemataceae bacterium | reverse complement strand
TTTCTAGCATTTTTTCTCAACATGGCTTCGAAGCCTTTTTGGTGGGCGGAGCGGTACGCGACATGCTTTTAAAAAAAGAGGCAAAAGACTGGGATTTGGCCACAAATGCACAGCCACAAGACGTTATACGCATGTTTAAGCATGTTATTCCAACAGGCATTGAACACGGCACGGTTACAGTACTGTATAAAAATCATCACATAGAAGTTACCACTTACCGCATAGAAGAAGGGTACAGCGATGGGCGCAGACCCGATGCGGTACAATTTGCTTCTGGCATAGAAGAAGACCTTTCTCGGCGCGACTTTACCATGAACGCAATTGCAGCCTCACTCATAGACGGCTCAATTATTGATCCTTTTGATGGTCGCTCAGATATAAAGCGAAAACTCATTCGCACCGTTGGCCGCTCAGAAGAGCGTTTTTTTGAGGATGGCTTACGCCCAATCCGTGCAATTCGTTTTGCATCGCAACTCGGCTTTAGTATCGATGAACTAACCCTAGAAGCAATTCCCATAGCAATCGGTGTTACAAAAGGTGTTGCAATTGAGCGCTTCCGCGACGAGTTTGTAAAAATACTCGCCACAGAAAAGCCCTCTGCCGCCCTTCTCCTTATGGAAGACACCGGTTTACTCAAATATTTTTTTCCGGAATTATACGCATGCCGAGGTGTTATGCAAGGCGGCTTCCACAGCTTTGATGTACTAGACCACTCATTGCTTGCCTGCGATGCCGCGCCGAGTAACAGTTTGGTTGTACGCCTCGCTGCCCTCTTCCATGATGTTGGAAAGGCGGAAACACAAAAACCTGCAAAGCTTCCAGAAGAGATAACTGAGCTTAGCGATGATATTGAACAAAAATATACGTTTTATAACCACGAGGCTGTTTCTGCAAGTCAGACGCAACAAATTCTCGAGCGATTACGTTTTTCGAATAAGATAATTACAGATACAGTACATCTGGTACGCCAACACATGTTTCACTACGAAGATAATTGGAGTGATGCAGCCGTTCGCCGCTTTTTGGTACGAATAGAGGCCGACAGTGCGGACGCGCAAGTACTCAAAGACTTATTCGACTTACGCCGAGCAGACATGTTCGGCATGAACGGGCAAAATGCTCCACCACAAAGTTTACTCCCCTTCCGCTACAGAATTGAAGATATTTTTGCAAATGATGCGGCTCTTAGTCTTAAATCGCTTGCAGTAAACGGGCGAGATTTGCTTGCAGAAAACCTTGCAACCGGAAAACATATTGGCTATATTTTGCAACAATTGCTTGAAGCTGTACTGGAAGATCCATCTTTGAATACTAAAGAAAAACTACTACAAATTGCAAAAAATATTTCAGAAGCTCTTGACAAAAACTAGCTTATACGGTATCTTTAGGAACACTTAATTGCCAACTTAGCTCAGCTGGCCAGAGCACGTGATTTGTAATCTCGGGGTCCAGGGTTCGAATCCCTGAGTTGGCTAAAGTCTTAATGGCTTAAATTAAGGGGAGTTTCCCGAGCGGTCAAAGGGGGCAGACTGTAAATCTGTTGGCTCAGCCTTCGTAGGTCCGAATCCTACACTCCCCATAAAGCGTAACATTCAGTTGTTACGCTTTTTTTTTACTTGACAGCTAAATACTAGAATGGTAGAATTCTCTTATTTCATAGGAGGAATTATGAAAAAAATGTATACCAAAATCCTACTTGCTACAATAGTTTTAAGTATTTTAGCAATAAGTATTGCTTTTTCATCATCTCCCAAAAGAGAAGTTATTGTTAATTTTGATTATGAGAGACAGACAGGGCGTGCAACAAATCAGTTTGCAGTATGGGTAGAAGATGAGAATGGAAATGTAGTTAAGCCATTGTTTGTTACTCGCTTTGCAGGCACCGGTGGCTGGCAAAAAAGACCCGATGCAATTCCAATGTGGTCAAGCCTTTTTGG
>CAYJNB010000351.1:0-1939 GCA_964371205.1 uncultured Treponemataceae bacterium | reverse complement strand
AAATCCTGTCAAGTGTGGGGAATCATGCATTATTATTTAGAAGAATTAAGAACAAATTCTGCAGCAGGAAAATATTCTTTTATAGAACCATCTCCTTGGTTTGAGGGAAAATAGGTAAACACAAAAATATGTCGTTTACCATTTTGCGACATAATAATTTCTATGTCTTCATTTCCCGTAGTTTGAGCATAAAAAGTCGGACGCACATCTTTATTTTTTTCAGACAAATCCACTACACGGGCTTCGGCGTACGCATCTTCAGAGGCCGTTTCACTATTGAAATCAGAATAGTTTCCCTGTATGGTATATTGAGATGAGTCCGCTATTGCCTTCACTACAAGGGATATATTAATTAAAGAAAAAGCAGGTTCCCAACCTTTTAGCGATTTTCCAAAAAAGAGTCTATCTTCGCCCATACAAATTAAGTGGAGTGGTAGAAATTTCTGCGTTTCTTTTGTTTTAGTTGTCATTTCTAAATACAAGGGAGTGCCCGTATGCAATGCTTCAAGAAAAATTTTTTCAATATTTGACTCTGCATTCTTTTCTGTAATAGACGGAAGTACAGTCACATGCTCCGAGGTTAAATCTTCTTCTTTTTTTTCCTTAAATACAGGTAGTGTTTCAGAAATAAATGAGTTTAGGATATTTTTTTCCCAGTCGCTAATACTATGCTCATAGGGAAAAGTCTCTGTTTCTCCTTGCAAGGCGTTAAAAACATATTTTTCATCGGAATACACATACCCTCGATGTTTTGCGTCATATTTTATTGGAGCATTATACTCTTGTCTTAGCTCTGCAATATCAGTGGCTATGGTTCGAGGATCAATTTTTCTGTTGCATTCTTTTTCATAATCCCTAGATAATGATGCTGCAGTAGGATATGATTTTGCGCGAATTTTTTTGTCTATGAAAAATTTTCGCTGCACAGATGCTTTAAAAGCTTGCATAGTACTCCTTAATATAGCTATTTTAGTTGCTTTTTGTCCATCTTTCTAGTATGAAATTTTTCATCATAATATTGACAAACAAGTTTTAGTATGATATTATTTTTCATAGTAAGAATTATTACTTAAAAAAAGGAGATTATATGAATAACATTCAAAACAACTTGCAAAAAGATGAGGCAATTGTTTCAACAGCAAAATTACACTGGGTGGTTTTTGTACCGTCCGTATTAGCACTAGTTATTGCCGTGTCTATGCTTATTAATGGGGGAAGCCCAATACTACTGGTTGCGCCAGTACTTCTCTTTGTTCCAGCATTTTTTAACTATATTTCAACTAGTATTGTTTTAACTAACAAAAGACTTATAGGAAAAGTTGGTATTATTAAAACATCTTCTCTTGACACCCCTGTGCATAAAATTAATAACAGTGCTGTTCATGCAAATTTATTTGGTAATATCTTGGGTTATGGAACATTAGTTATTACATCATCCTCAGGTACTTATAACTTTGCAAAAATTGCAAAACCAAATGCTTTTAGCCAAAAAGTTATGGCAGAAATTGAAAATTACAGCGATGCTAAGACTGAAAAAGGTGCTGATGCTCACGCACAAGCGCTTGCTGGAGTATTAAACAAGTAAATAAAAAAATTAAGGCTTTCTAGTACATTTCTAAAAGAGTGTGACAGAAAGCTTTTTTCATCCTCTTTACGTTACCCTATAATTTAGATAAGGTAACGTACTTGACTTAAAAACATCTTTATGTTAACTTATCAAAGTCTATGGTTAACATAAAAGAAAAACAAACATATCAGAACCTCTCTACAAAAGCGGCCGTTCTTGCTATTTTACGAGAAAACAATGATACCATTCTTTCTGGTGAAAAAATCGCAGAAACAATTGGGAAAAGTCGTGTCTCTGTGTGGAAAGCAATTCAAGGATTAGAAGAAGCAGGCTATGGCATTGAAAGCACAACTGAGGGGCGAAAACGCGGAT
>CAYJNB010000350.1:0-1944 GCA_964371205.1 uncultured Treponemataceae bacterium | reverse complement strand
TTTCTTTTTCTTCCTGTGTGTTATCTTCTTTAGAAAAGTCTACATTAATCGTACCCTTTTCTAGCGTAATATTTGTAGATTCCGTAATACCGGCTAGACCAATACTCTCTGCTTTATTATTTAGCAAAATATTTTCATTATTGTCTATTATGGTATTGTAATTAGCATGTATAGAAATTGTTATTGTTTTGGACTCTGCGTTATCGCTAAAGTTATAACCAACAGCAGGCTTTATAGGGATTGTTACTGTTGCTTCTGTGCCATCTACATTTTCCTGGTTTATTATTTCACTAAAATGTATATCATCAATAGTTATTGCTTTTACACCTTCCGGAAAAGAAGTATTAAGCAAACTAACTAAACTAGTTTTTAGCCCTGCAATTTTATCATCTTTTTCTCTCATCCTTACATCGAAAATTGGAGTAAGACCAGTTTCAAATGATTCATCTATACTAAATGCTAGAAAGCCAGCATTTTTTTCATCTTGTACTGCATAGCCAACGTTTACAGTGCCCCAAATTATTTCTCCACCGCCACTTTCTAGAGGTACATAGAGCTTATTTTCTGAAAGCACAAACATTCTGTTGTCGCTGTCTCGTCTTATTTTTTTTCTGTCTGACTCTGTAATGGTGTAATTACCAGCTGCTTTTATAAGCTCTGTAGCCTCTGTAGCAGTTGTATTTATACCAATATTTGCACCACTTGCAAAAGCCTCACTTACCCAAATATTATTATAAGATACTTTTGAAACATTATTTGCCTTGCCTTCTTTTGTATTTTGCGTAATAACTGCAGTTCCAGAGAGATAAAGACTGCTTTTGGTTCTTAAATTAACACCGCCTCCGGTGTTATTCATTATACTTCCACCACTCATAGTCATTTTTGCAGTTGCAAGATTTATTGCAGACCCATTGGAATTATTTTCTACAAGGCCACCTTTCATTGTAAGCTCTGTTGCTGAAGCAAGCATAATTCCTGAACCTAACCCAGCTGTATTATTACTTATGGTTGCTTTTTCAATAGTAAGATTTGTTCCATTACCGGATACATAGATTCCACCACCATTAGATCTTGCTGTGTTCCCCGTAATAGTAGTACCGTTAATTACAACAGGTGTATTAATTATTTGGACTCCTGCCCCACCACTAGTTACATTTCCACCTGTTATGATAAGATTATCGCCAAAGGTTACATCGCCCTTTGGAAGGTTTACATACACCGCCCGCTTATTTTCACCTGTAGCATCAATTATTCCGCCAGTGCTACTTCCTCGAAGCACAATGTGTGCAGTGCTTGCTGCATCTGCTATTTCTACCATACCGTTGATACCGACTTCTTCGCTAATAGTACCGTCAATGTGAATATGAACAACTTTGCCATTATTGTCGCTGTGTACTGCTAAATCAATTGCATCTTGTACGTTATTAAAAGCAGCACCAGTAACAGAAACGTAGTAGTTTACATCTGCATCAGGTAGAGGCGGTGGTGTGTACCCACTGTTACCACTTCCTCCCCCGGTTCCACCGCCACCAGGACCACTATCCGTAGTACCGGGACAGCTTATAAATAATGCTGCCATTGCCAATAGAATGGCTATTAAGTGTAGTTTTTTCATGATTTACTCCCATTTTCTATTAGTAACAATAATTATACTGTGTATGGAAGTACTTCGCATGTGCCAAACGGCACATTCAAAGCGTATTTTTATCAGACTTTTTAAGACAGTATTCAAAATCTGCCTGTGTTACTTGCTGATTTTAATATAAAGTATTCCTATAAGGCTACCTATCCATCTCTACCCTGGAAGGCATTCATGTACTTCAATACTGGAAGAGGTAGAAATGGTCACTTGATTTTTTATACAGTAGGGAATTAAAAAATAGTCCCCTTTTTTGAGTGTCTTTTTAAAGTCGCCATGTACTATTTCGCCCTCACCTTCGGTTA
>CAYJNB010000349.1:0-1949 GCA_964371205.1 uncultured Treponemataceae bacterium | reverse complement strand
CGGAAGACCAATACTTGTTCATGGCAACCGCTGCTG
The DNA here is from genome assembly GCA_964371205.1 of uncultured Treponemataceae bacterium. Classification (GTDB taxonomy): domain Bacteria; phylum Spirochaetota; class Spirochaetia; order Treponematales; family Treponemataceae; genus CAYJNB01. The sequence goes on along the minus strand of CAYJNB010000349.1, from coordinate 1,913 downwards.
GTGTTGTAAAAAAAGTACAAACAACTGAATTCCAAAACGCAAAAACTCGTGGAATTATAGCGATACGCCTAGACGATGGCGATAAGCTTGCAACTGCGATTCTTACAAAGGGAGAAGGAGACTTAGTGCTCATTACTCGCCGAGGTAAAGGCTTGCGCATAGATGAAAACGATGTTCGTCCAATGGGTCGTTCTGCTCGCGGTGTAAAGGGAATTAGTCTTGCAAATGAAGACGAGCTTGCAGGAGCTTTAGAAGTTAAAGAAGGACTTAAGATGCTTCTTGTAACTGAGTTTGGGTTTGGTAAACGCACTGATTACGATGAGTTCTCACCACACGGGCGAGGAACTGGCGGACAAAAAATCTTTAATGTGAGCGATAAGACTGGCGAAATTGTTGGTTGTGTTGCTGTTTCTGATTCTGACGAAGCAGTTTGTATCACAAGCCAAGGAAAGACATTGCGTGTTGTTGCAGAGACAATCCGCGAATCTTCTCGCAGTGCCGGTGGTGTAAAAGTGCTTAATATTGATTCACCTGATATGGTTATTGGTTTAGACAAAATAGCTAAAGAAACTGATAGCGAAGAAGATGAAAGCAAGACATCAGCAAACGGAGCTGCTAGTAGCGAAGTTGAAACTCAAGATTCTGCAAACGATGAAATCGAAACAACAGAGACAAATGTTTCTGATGAATCAGTCGATAGCGCAGAGTAAGAAACTATTCCTTTGATTTCCGTAAAAAAACAAAGGAATGTTCTGTCGAGTGTTCTTCGCTAAATGTGTGCTCAAGTCGATTAAAAGAACGTATATCTGCCACCTGGGTAGTATTGTGCTCTGCCATAAAGCGAACCATCTCGCCACGTGCCATTTTGCAAAGGGTTCCTTTTTCAACAACTTTATTGTCTATCAGTTCGCCGAAAACACAGGTAATAAACTGAAAATCTTTCGGTAAGTGATTACTTATAGCCTTACTATATTCTTTGGAAGATAGATTTACAATACAATCGGTTTCATTTATAAGATTTTTGGCGAGTTTGTCTCCCCAAAAATCATACAAATTTTTTGATTCTTTAACAGCAAGCCGGGCTTGCATTTCGAGACGGTAAGGAACAACTCCATCGAATGGTTTTAATATACCATAGAACCCCGAAAGGATTCGCAAGTGTTCTTCTATGTAATCAAGTTGGTTTTGATCAAATACCCGTGGCGCCATGTATTGATACTGAATGCCCTCGTACGAAACAAAAGCTGGCGTAAGATTCTTTTGCAAGTCCATGTTTCTAAGACGGGCAGTATTCAAGTCCGCTATTGATGAATTACACTCCCACAATTTCTGCAATTCTGTTGGATTCAGCTCTCGTAGTTTTTTTAGAATATCCTTTGTTTCTTCTAAAAATTGAGGAATTCCACGAGGCTCAAAACTATCTAAATTTACATTCATTTTTTTTGCAGGAGCAATAATTATTCGCATTTTATAGAACTATCCTTGATTTTCGAGTAGATGAAGGTTTGCTGTATCGAAAACCATGTAGGCAGTATCGCCCTCGGCAAAGCGTTTTTTTGCTTTTGGGTTATACTCGGTTATGGTAAAGATTTTATCTTCTAGACGAACTTGGTAATATTGGTAGGAGCCCATGAATGTTGACACTTCCACCTTGCAAGGAAGAATACCTTCATCTGAGAGTGAAATTGATTCAGGCCGTAGTACCACATGGCATTTTTCTCCAACAGAAAAGGTAAGATTTGTTTTAACCTCTAATGATTTACCATAAAGCGTTATAGTTGCTGTATCTGAATTGAAGGCATCAATTACTCCATCAAGAAAGTTTGCTTCCCCAATAAAGTCAGCAACGAATTCATTCTTTGGTTCAAAGTAAATTTCTTCTGGCGTTCCCATTTGAGCAATAACGCCCTTAT
>CAYJNB010000348.1:0-1959 GCA_964371205.1 uncultured Treponemataceae bacterium | reverse complement strand
GATGTACTCCATTATCAACTCCACGATACTTTAAAATTGCAAAGAAATACTATGTCAAAAAAAGGTTATGATGGATTTGGTATAGGTGTGGAAGAAATTACCCCTGGAACAAAGTTTTCTGACACCGCCCTTGCAGAGCTTGATATTTACATAGATGGTGAAGGCTGGCTTTTTGGAGGGCTGAAATAATTAGTAATAATGTATAATTATTTTAAACTGTGGAGAACGCACACGAAAAAAATACTAAGGGTAGCACTATGATTAAACCGGTATTTGGCATAAAGAATATACTTATTTTTTTATTTTTCCTCTGTCTAAGTGTTTTATTAGCAGTTGCGCTTCTTGCGGCGATTGACACGTTATTTGATAGCATAAAGGAAGTTGATTGGGGCAATATTGTTGGTTCCATATTATTTGGAGGTGGAATGGCGCGTTTTTTTATTTTAACAACAAGTACAGCACTTAGCCAAGTGGTGCCAAAATATTTTGCCTGTATGCAGGTAGTAGGCTTGTATATACGCTTTAGTGATTTAAAAGACTTGTTAGAAAACGAAGAGTTTCAGCCTGTAAACTTTCCTAAGAATAGGTATGAAGATATCCAAGTATCACAGAATTGGGTGTATACAAAGGGGATTTATATTCCCAAGAAAATGATTATAGCAATATTTCGTGATGAAAAAAACATAACTATGCGTACAACTATTCATTTTAGCTCTGTTCGAACTATTGATGATAGAAAATTTAGATTTATGAGTAAAAATTCGCACGATAATAAGAATAGCCTTGTTACATATTTGATAAAACAAATGGATATACCAACACTCAAGCTGCCATATGATGAGAGGGAAAATTATATTGGCGATTTTTATGAACGGTTTTATAAAAACAAGAACAAAAGAGAAGATTTTATTACCTTCTTAAAAAGAGACTAGAATGAACTATATAGATGAAATATCAAAATTTGTATCGTATAATGAACTAAAAGAACTAATAAAAGATGAAGAGTTTGTACCAGTAGACTTTCCTACAAACATACATCAACAACTAAGCAAACGAGAGAAAAAGGTGCTCGATAAAAACTTACAGGTGTCAAAATATTGGGTATGCATACGAGGGGTGTATATACCAAAAAAAATGATAAGTAGTGTACATGTTCAATATTTAGAAAGAATAGGGAACCCACCTTTGCGTTTTATGACAATTGAAAATGCTACCGTTCATTTAGGGTACTTTGCACTTTTGACCCCAAATTATAAGGTAGGACATTTTGCAATTGCAACAAGGTCTATCGCAAGATACCTACGTGAAGGAAAAGACATACCAACATTAAAAAAGCCGTACAGCAAATGGAAAGAATACTATGACTTGTATAAAACAGTGGAAACAAAGGAAGATTTTATACAATTTATAACTAGTGAGTAGGAAATTAAGAGTATACCAGAAAATCCACAACTATTTAAATTGATAAAACACGTTCTTTTTTGATTCTCATTTGCCAATTTATCAATAATGTAGTACATTATTACCATTAGTCAATGTAGTTAATTTACAGTTTCGATTGTAAACAATAAATAAAAACTGTAGGGGAAAAAGGCAGTTGAGAGCTTTGACGACTTGTATGCATATTAATATTACGCTTAAACCACACATTTGAGCTAATCTTAGACAGTGACTAACATATATGATGGGAGGAGCTGGTCGCAACTGCCTTTTACACCGAGAAGTTTTTGTTTAGTATTTAAAAAAGTATGATGTAATTTGGAGAAAACATGAAAAAAAGTACAATAATAGTTTTAGTGGTGGTTGGCATTTTTGTGTTGATTGGTGTTAGTGCATGGAGCTTTTTTACCGGCACATACAATAACATGGTTACAATGGAAGAAGGAATTAATGGTGCATGGGCACAGGTAGAAAATCAGTACCAAAGACGCTTAGATCTTATTCCAAACCTTGTAGAGA
>CAYJNB010000347.1:0-1978 GCA_964371205.1 uncultured Treponemataceae bacterium | reverse complement strand
TTTTTTTACTTCTGTTAGACATGTAAGCCTCCTAAAATGTGTGCTACAAAGTATAGCACAGCTTGGTTAAAATTGTAAATGTTATGTGGACTCTTGCAAAGATACGTCTTTTTCAAAGATTATTATTGACGATTCAAAACCTTATGTGTTATATTCAGAATAACATATCTGCATAGCCTCTTAACAATGCTCACTAAGGCAGATTTTTTATTCTATAACTAAGGGAAAAATGGCAACAATTTCTTTTACTCAAAACGTAACTATCTCAGATAAAAAAGTTATTGAACAAATAACAAACGATTTAATTAAACCCACTTTTGACATATCTAAACTTAAAGAAACTCCATCTGCTCAGTTGCCAAAGGGAGCAAACGAGATATGGTTCAAGAACTCAGAAAAATAATAGAACTTCCTGATTTTAATGAAACTACCTTTAAAACAATCTTGTCAACTTTTGAATGTACCCGAGATGACGATGTAAAAAACTTTTTAATAAACGATTCAATTGCTTTTGAAAGAACCGGAGAAGCAAGAACTTTTCTTATTCTTGATGATACTGAATGGGATAAAGGACGAGTCAAAATTAATGGTTATTTTTCTTTGGCTCTAAAGGTAGTGAATTTTGCAAATACTTCAGATAAGAACATAACTAAAGAAATTTTTGGAAAGAACAAAAGAATGATACCGGCCTATCTTATAGGACAACTTGCGAAAAGTGATACTATGGAAAAAGGAATAGGAAAGGAATTCTTTAATAAAGCTATTACAAATATAAAAATTGCAAATACTCAAGTCGGAGGTAAATTTGTTTATCTTGACTGCAAAAAAATACTCCAACTATACTATGAAAATCTCGGCTTTAAATACTTCCAAAATGGTAAAAATGATTTAATCCAGATGTATCTTACTATATAGCTCCTCCCCTCCCCCGCGCCCGGGACATTAGCACCTTTAGTCGACCGCAGTGCCCGAAAGGGAACGAGGACGACGAGCGTTAGCGAGGTGCGTTTGGCCCGTTAGGCGCCCTTTAGTGTGGGATGCTTGTTTTTGTTTTGGGCAGGCTGCGTAAAAACCACACAAAGGTGATTGTGGAGATAATTATAGAGAAGGCGTCTGCTACGGCTTGCGACCAGATGAGTCCGTCGAGGCCAAAGTGTGCGTTTAAGAAAATAATTGCCGGTATAAAGGCGAGTCCTTGGCGGCAGACGGAGAGTATAAGGGCTATTATGCCGCGGCCGGTTACTTGCATGAGTGTCATTACCACAAAGATTATTCCGAGCAGGGGGGCTGCAACTATTTGAGCGCGAAGCATGCGCATTCCGTAAGAAATAATGTCGCTGTCGTTTATAAATGATTGTATTATGCGTTCTGCTCCAAAGTAAAAGAGGGTAAAGAAGAATATGCCTATTACTATAAGGGCTTTGAGGGTGTAGTAGATTGCGCCTTTGAGGCGTTTTGTGTTTTTTGCGCCGTAAAAGGCAAAGCTCGAAATATGTGCTGCCCGCGAAAAGTTTTTTGCGCCTAAGTAGCGCGAAATATTAGCACTGGCGCCAATGCCAAAGAGGTTACCGATTGCCATTAAAATAAAGAAAATGGGCATAGCAAGCGAAACGGCTGCAACTTGATTTGGGTCGCCGGTTTGCCCAATAAAGTAGGTGTCTACCAAATTGTAGAGAACGAGTACTATCATGCCAATTATGGTTGGCAGTGCTAATGACCACACCGCTTTTGGTATGGCGTAGTTTTCAAAATGGGCACCTCTCAAAGCTTCAGTTTTGAGAGGTGTACCTCAGATTTAATTGCGATGTTTGTGATAGCTTGTTATAATGTATAAACACTATTAAAAACCATGAAGATGGAAACAAGCTATCACAAACTCGTCGGGAACCTCGATAAACCAACAGGGTTTTTAGAGGTTCCCAAATATCGATTTTATTTTGTTTCATGTTTTTCTCCGTCAATCATTTCTGTTAAGTTC
>CAYJNB010000346.1:0-1987 GCA_964371205.1 uncultured Treponemataceae bacterium | reverse complement strand
ATGTACTACACGGAACTGAATCCACACACAGGAGAGAAACTTTTTGTTGCCAAAGGGGAACGTGAGCGAAAACTGCAAAGAGCCCTTCTCCAGCTTAACAAACCAGAAAATCGTAAATTAGTACGAGAAGAATGTGCAAAGTTAGGAAAGTCAGACATATTAAGAAAACTATTGTGAGCTGCTTGCCTATTCTTAAAAATAACTGTATCTTATTTATACGATTTAGAAAAAAGGAAAAACTATGATTATTGAAAAAAACAAAGTGGTTGCAATCGACTACACATTAACTGACGAAAAAGGCGAAATTTTAGATGATTCAACACAAATGGGTCCTTTAGAATATTTACACGGGCATGCAAATGTAATCCCTGGATTGGAAAAAGCTTTAGAAGGGAAAAAAGAAGGCGATTCTTTCAAAGTAGAAATTGAAGCAAAGGATGCATATGGAGAATTCCGTGAAGATTTAGTTGCAGAAGTGGCTAAAACTCAATTCCCCGAAGATGCAGAACTTGTTGTAGGTATGCAATTCGAAGCAGAAAGCCCAGAAGGAACTTCTATTGTTTCTATTATCAATATTGAAGATGACAAGGTTACTGTAAGTGCAAACCACCCGTTAGCTGGCGAAACATTATTTTTTGATGTGACCGTTAAATCTATCCGAGATGCTAGCGACGAAGAAATTGCTCGTGGTGGGTTACAAATGGGTTGTGGATGTGGCGGACATGGTTCAGACTGCGGTGATTCTTGCGGAGACGGTAACTGCGGTGGCGACTCAGGCGGTTGCGGGTGTGGTCACTAAGCTTCGAATATATTTTTAGTGCAGTTATACTGCCCTTTATTCCGCTTGTAGCACTTTGCATACTTTTATGTAAAGTGCTTCAGCTAATTAAAGCACGCTATGTCTTTTTTTCCATAGGATTGGGACTAGCGTGTTTTCCGTTAATAGTAATTTTTCAATCTCTATTACCAGCTGGCAGCATAATGCCTCTTGGCCTGCTTTTTTTTACTGCATTAATTGAAGAACTAGTAAAAACACTTTCTCTGTATTTACTACCCAGAAAAAAACTAACCTTACAGAGTTTTTTTCCTCTCGCAATTATTGTCGGAGTGACGCTCGGAAGCTTTGAAACTATTGCATATCAAACAACAGCTTGGCAATCTATCTTATTACGTACTGTTACAGCAGTTTTACTCCATGCGGTTTGCACAGGGCTTGCCTCTTTTTTTGTATGGACCAGACAAAGAAACACAAAAAAAACATCCCCACTTGCGATGGCAATAATTATTCATACTTCGTATAACTATTTTGCATCGTTCACAGGAATGTTCTTACAGTGGTTTATGCTTGTCTGTATTGCACTAGGTATTGTCTTGTGTAGCATACAGTACACTACAGAAAAAAAGGCTAGTTAACAGACTTCATTGATTCTAATCCTTCTATATTAACGTTGAACGCGTCCTGAGCCATCTCCACCGGCCAAGTTTTCAACTTCTTTGATAGAAACTTGATTAAAATCTCCTTGTATTGCATGCTTAAGGCAGCTTGCTGCAACTGCAAAGTTGATCGCTTTTTGTGGCTCGTACCCAGAAATAAGTGAATAAATCAATCCTCCACCAAAACTATCGCCACCACCTACGCGATCTACAATACGAATAAGATAATTTGGAGAGAAGTATGCGTCTTTGCCATCGTAGAGCATTCCAGCCCAGTTGTTATCGCTTGCAGAAATTGAACCTCGAAGAGTAATTGCAACTTTCTTAAATCCAAATCGATCTGCTAATTGTTTTGCAACATCGATATAACCTTCTTTGCTTAATTCTCCACCGGTAACATTAGAGTCTTTTGCATGAATATTAAACACATCTCCTGCATCTTCCTCATTTGCAATACACACATCTACATATGGCATAAGTTCTGCCATAACTTTACCAGCTTCTTCTTTGCTCCAAAGATTTTTGCGATAGTTTAAGTCACAGCTAACTGTAA
>CAYJNB010000345.1:0-1988 GCA_964371205.1 uncultured Treponemataceae bacterium | reverse complement strand
AAAGAAAACCTTTTGATCCATCACAGAATGTATCTAACCTTGATTCTTTAGGCGTTATAGAAAAAAAACTACCTGAAAACAGAACGACAGTTATTGAAGGCAAAAATACAGGCTTGATTTTGCCTTCTGTTACGGTTCTTTTAGATGAAGACCCAACTCGTTCTATTACAAAAACTACAAAACCTATACATCAATACCGCGGTACTGATATTTATGGGAATACTTTAGGTGATGAGTTTTTTCTTTACAGAAATCAACTTAATAGTGTAGAAAAAAAAGCATATGATCAGTTATATAATGATATTGCGCAAGTTAAAGAATCAACAGAAATGGCTGTTGCCGTATCTACAAAGGATTTATTTAAAATTTATACTGCAATTTATTATGATCGCCCTGAGTTAATTTGGACAACAGGCACTTGTACTATATATTCAAATAATCAAGGTATGGCTACGAAGGTTGTCCATTTATACAATGACTTAAAACATGATGTTTACCAAAACTATGCTAATACATATGGAGCGGCTGTAGCTATAGTACTTGCAGCTGCAAAACTTCCTACAAAAGCTGAACAAGTAAAGTATGTTAATGATCATTTGGTTAATATCACAACTTACCAATTAAATGCTCCTCATAATCAAATAGCTTACAGTTTGCTTGTTCGGGCTAGAACTGTATGTGCTGGGTATGCAAAAACGTTCTTATACTGTATGCAATTATTAGGTATTCCAGCAGCGTATGTAGTTGGGTACGCAGGAGAACTACATGCTTGGAATATAGTCAAACTTGACAACGAATGGTACAATATTGATGTTACATGGAATGACCCATATGGGTCAAAAGCAGGCGACTATGATTATAGTTATTTTAACATTACTGATGCTCAAATTTCAAAAGACCACCAAAGAATTGATACTTCTTTACTATTGCCTGCTGCAAACGGTACAAAATATTCATATACTAATTTTTTTAGAGGAAATGCCTATGGATCAGATTTTTCACTATTTACTCCGTATAAAAACCCTGTGAAATTTTTAGGCACGCATGTTGCAAACAATACGCACTATTCAGCACTTACAAAACCTTCACAAGCATCTGTAAGTGGAAATACTACCGCAAATAATAATAACAATACACAAACAAATACTAATGATTCAGATGACTTTGACTGGGACGCTTACTATAATGAATATGACAATAACCAAAATACTACCCAAACGAATACTACTCAAGGGTTTTTAGACGAAACTACTGGGATTTATTATCATTATGATTCTGTAAACTCTGTTTATTACTACCAAGCAAGTGATGGTTATTATTACGGTTTTCGAAATGATGGCTCTAACCAATGGTATGTGTGGTATGGAAACGGCTGGCAGCGTTATTAATGTTCCCTCAGTCCCGTTCGCCTAAATACTCTGCGCTTTCTTCTAAAAGCAAGAAAGCGTCAAAGTCGCTTCTATACAATCTGTCTTGTACAATTCGATATTTTTCAAACTCTGTTTCGGCGTGTGCTTGAGCAATTTCTGCAGTTATTTTTCCTGCATCTTGTAGCACTTCTAAATCGTCGGCTTGTAAGTAAATATCAATACGGTTTGCCCAGTCTTCCATTGTCATGGGGATTTTTCGTTTTGCACGGTTTTCAGCTAAATCTAGGTATGCCGACACAATGAGCTGCATTGAATGTAGCTCATCTTTACTAAGGTAATTTTTTGCAATGCTTACATCAGACTTTAATATTTTGCCGTCGGGTGCATTTTTCCAAGAGGTGAGGCCCATGTTTTCTTTGTCTGCATTAGCCCGTTCTACAATAAGCTCTGCTGCGGTATGTTTGTGAACTGCGTAATGCATTTTGTTTTGCACCTTTGCATAAAATTCTTTTGTTGTTTTTGCATTTTTGTCGTAGTCGAGTGCGGTTGCGTAAATGTCGGTGAGTTTTTGGTAGAATCTTCTTTCTGAAAGGCGAATTTCACGGATTTTTTCAAGTT
>CAYJNB010000344.1:0-1990 GCA_964371205.1 uncultured Treponemataceae bacterium | reverse complement strand
GAAATACTTGGTTATCTGCATACTAGTGATTATTGCAGCAACTTGTGCACCTACCGAATACTTACCTGTAAAAAAAGTTGTTACGCCTATACTCAAAGCAAATTCAATGGAAGTTGCACTACAGTATAATGATTCAAGTTTTTATTTGGCTATAAAAATTACTGATGACCATTTTTATGATATAGGTCAAATTAAAGGTACTATTGAATCGAACAGGTATGTAGATTATTATTTTGATGATAATAATTTAAATAGTAGCATTACTTTTGAAGTTAACAGTAATGATTTTACATATTCATCGGTACGGCACAGCGATGTTAGCGTAAAAAAAGAAGAATATGTATACTTAAACGGCAACCAGCATGTAACAGAATATATAATCTATTTGGGAAATTTTCGCTCAGAGCTTATTGCGGAAGTAGAAAAATTTTCTATAACAATTGGCGAAGATACTTTTGTTGCTGATGAAGAGCAATTGCATATTATTAAACAATTTGGCGTACTACTTGAATCGCTGATTTTAAGGTAGGCTTTAAATACTTTTTTACATACGTACGGTTTAAAAGGAAAACACTTTATTCATTCCTTCCAAACAGCCAACCTATGCCATCAATGTAAATATCAAGCTCGGCAAGGGCTGTATCGTTATACTTTGTACCGGGGGTAATTTCAGTAACTTCAATCTTAAAACCAGACTTTTGTGGTAAAATTGCATATTCTTGAGGGAGTAAAGAGTCTCTTAAAGCACGGGTCACGATTGGGGGATTGTAATTCTGTAATACAATTTTCTTAATTTGATTATTTTCTTTATAATAGTCTCCATCTGCATATCCGTTTGTAATTTTGAGCATGGTTGAATGCGTTCCATGTATACGCAGGGAGAAAAAACTGTCTAGAGAATCTTCAACATAGCTTGTTGCTGGGTCTCCATCAAAGGCATTTTGAATGGTATACATAAAAGGGCGACTGACATCTACCAGGACATCACAGGAGTAATCATATCCACTCACCTTTTTAGAAGAAATGCTTAAACCAAATCCGTTAGCAGTTGGCTCTCTTTTGCTAGTTAATAATTCATACATAAAACTTGGTGAGTCATACCACTGCACATAATCAATGTTATTTGATACAGTTCTCGCCGTTTGTTTTAGGTCCCTCCATAAACAATAACTTGCTACATTACGTATCGGCGAAGGACCTTTGTATTCTTGATCGTCTACTTGTTCAAAAAGAAGTTGATGCCACAATAAGCCTAGAACTACACCGTCTCTTTCAATTATTTCGAGACCTTGATAAGACTTATCTTGCGTAAAATAATATTTTCCAAAGAACATTTCATCCTTTATCTGAATTAGATGCTCATCTGATTCTTTATAAAATACGCACTGCGTAAAACTCGCCTCTTGCCAGTTAAGTAAGTCATTATCTGTGTACTTTTCAAAACTCATAAGAACTCGAAAAAATGTATCATTTCCAATTACCTGCTCGTACACTCTGTAATAACTAAGACGAGTATTAATAGTTGGTAGCTCACCTGCTCTAGGTAGATACAAATAATTTGCTCTATAATTATTTTTTACATCCGGATATTGCTCAAAAAAGTCATCTGCGTTTATCTCTATAATATTTTCGTAGTTATTGCCAAAAATTACTTGGCGGTAATCTAATGCGTGTAGTGTAAGTGTTACGCAAAGTAGTGTTAGCGTTAGTAGTGTTTTTTTCATGTAGTAAGTATAGCAGATTTTGGCGGTTTTGTGGAGGGGGACTTAAGGTGTTTCTAAGATGTACTTTATTTACGGAACCATTCCGCCAATTACATTCATAAAAAATGAAACTGCGAGGCACACTACAAGCAAAATCGGTAACAATAACAAAATAATGCTTTCTGTTTTACATTTTTTCTCTTTTTTTAGTTTATTAAATATGAATCTACTTATAAAGTAACCTACACACACAACAAATGTTGAGCCTGACAAAAAAAACAGTGCAA
>CAYJNB010000343.1:0-1994 GCA_964371205.1 uncultured Treponemataceae bacterium | reverse complement strand
AAAATGATAAATATATTTACAGCGAAATAGAAACTAGAATGCTTCAAATGATTCATTTTACAGTGTATGTAAAATCAGCGGAAGAATGTGGTTTTAATTCTGTGATTGACAGTATTTCAGCGATAAAAGAAAACAAAATTATGTGTGCTGAGCTCTGTGAAATGCTTAGATATAATTTTGAAAAAATAGATTTCATCGATGAGACAGTAGATTTAGGATTTGACTCTCCACTAGATTTACACTGTGCTTACACAAGAGATCAAATTTTAGTTGCACTTGATTTTATGAAGCCGGGAACAGTACGTGAGGGTGTTAAATACTTGCCTGAAAAGAACATAGATGTATTCTTTGTGACACTGAACAAATCTGATAAAGATTACTCACCAACTACGATGTATAATGACTATTCAATCAATGACATACTCTTTCACTGGCAAAGCCAAAGCGCTACAAACGAAACATCACCTACGGGTATAAGATATATAAATCATAACGATATAGGAAATAGAATTTTACTTTTTGTTAGAGAATTCAAATCTGATAAAATGCTAGGAACAGCATCTGCATATACATTTTTAGGCACTGCAAACTATGTACGCCATGAGGGGTCTAAACCTATGAATATCACTTGGAAACTTGATAAAGCAATTCCTGCGAAGTTTCTTAAAAAGACAAATCAATTGGTGGCGTGATAATGATAAATGTAGTAGCTGCCCTTATTTGGAAAGATAATAAACTGCTAATTTGCAAAAGACCGAGACACAAAGCGTTACCACTATTATGGGAGTTTCCCGGTGGTAAGATTGAAAGTGGCGAAACTAAATTTGAGGCATTAAAAAGAGAAATCAAAGAAGAATTAGATGTAATTATTGAAACTAATGACATTCTTGAAGAAACTATTTACCATTATGATAATTTTTCAGTGAAATTAACTTTTATTAATGCTTTTATTATAAATGGAGTTCCAAAACTGTTAGAGCATGAAGAATTGAGATGGGTTGATGTTTCTAAACTTGAAAATTTTGAGTTTTGTCCTGCTGATGTAGAGATTTTGATTAAAATTAAAATCCAAAAAGAGATGAATAATTTGAGTAATGCTCTAAAACAATAAAGCTACCGAAGTAGTATTAAAACACTTTGTCACAAAACTAATTATTTTTAAAAACATTTATGAAGGCTGTAAAGGTCAAAAAAAAATAACGTATCAATAGAACAAGTTCGTGAACTGTTCCTACGAGGTCTAGCTATTAGTAGTTTTGAATAATGTTATATTTTACTTACGCTAAAGTATGCTCTATAACTGGCATTTCTTCCGTTTTTTCTTGTATAAGAATTTCGAGTGGTATACCTAAATGTGTGTGCAATGCGCGAACCATGTTAAGGCTTAGTTCTCGTTTACCATTTATAATTTCAGATACCTTACTTTTACTTCCAATGTAAGGAACAAGGTCTTGCTGTTTTAATGACAATTGTTCCATTGAAAATAAAATTGCATCAATAGGAGATGGAAGATTAATAGGATAAGTCTTTTCTTCATATACTTCAATTAAGTACAATAAAAGTTCAAGCTCATCTTTTTCGTCTATTGAAACTTCTTTTGAAAGAAGAACGTCAATTCACTGTAGTGCATGTTCATAATCAGTATTTGGTTTTATTAGTTTTGCTTTCATACCTAGATTTCTCCTGCAGTATATTTTACATTAATATGAATGCTTTTTCAATAAAAAAAATTGCTTTAGGAATTTCTTTGAAATCTAGAATATTATTAAACTCATGGTTTTAAGCTGAGCATCTGTGAAGAATTGCAAAAAACATAAAAAACACTTGACAATATTACTTATAAGTATTATTATATATAAGTAATAATGTTACTTTGGGGGGTATGACAAAGGGAGGGTAAGTGAACGTTTTAAAAACAGAATCATTTAATGATGTATACGAGGTAGATTCCTTTGAGAAGGAATTTAAAGCTATGACAAAAGAAAATTTCTCTA
>CAYJNB010000342.1:0-1994 GCA_964371205.1 uncultured Treponemataceae bacterium | reverse complement strand
AATATGTTAGAGCAGAGATTTCATCATCTCCACCCCAACATATATTATAGAACCTAAAGATATTTAAAATATATCTTTATTATTTTGGATGAATTTATGGTATCATAAATAGGTATGATTATTTGATAATATACTTAACAACTATAAATCTATTGGATAAAGCATATAGCGAAGAAAATGCCTTTAAGTTAGTACTGAAAGTTTTGACAATAATTCATAGGTTGAGATAAAATTAAGGGTGTTGGAAGATAGTTGTTAGCCTAGTAGTTAGTGTTAATTTAAAAAAATTGGGGAAATATTAAGTAAGGATGAAAAAATACTTTAATGCATATAGAAAAGCTTTTCCGTATACGATACCAGTGCTCACGGGATATTTATTTATTGGAATTGCTTTTGGAGTACTGTTTCAAGAAGTAGGGTATTCAGTTTGGTGGGCTATGCTAATGAGCCTTTTAGTTTTTGCAGGATCTGGCCAGTATTTGGCAGTGAATTTTTTTGTTCCAGGGTTCTCTCTTCTTCAAATTGCAACTATGACATTGCTTGTAAATATTAGACATATATTTTATGGGCTTTCCCTATTTGAAAAATTTGAAGGGATAGGGAAAAAAAGGTGGTATCTAATATTTGGATTGACTGACGAGACATATTCACTCTTATGTACAACAGATATTCCAGCAGATGTAAAAAAAGGACAATTTTTGTTTGCAATTGCTTCATTAAATCAATCTTACTGGGTGATAGGAACAGTAATAGGGGCTTTAGCAGGAGCGTACATCCCCTTTAATGCTGAAGGCATAGATTTTGCAATGACCGCTTTATTTTTAGTAATCTTTGTTGAGCAAGCTATGGATAAAGGAAATCAACTTCCTCAGATTCTTGGAGTTTCATGCGCAATTGGTGGAATCTTAATATTTGGAACAAATAACTTTATTATGCCAACTATGCTTGTCATTATTCTATTTTTATTAGTAGGAAGAAAGAGGATTACAAGAAAGGAGGAAAACCATGCAGATTAGTGGTTTGGATTCCTTAATTATAATTCTAGTAGTAGCTTTGGTTACTTTTTCAACTAGAGCATTTCCATTTATACTTTTTCCAGAAGGAAAGGAAATTCCAAAAGTAATTCAATATATTGGGAAGTATTTAACTCCTGCTATAATAGGCTTGCTGGTTGTATATTGTTTAAGAGGTACGCAAATACTCATATATCCATATGGGATTCCAGAAGCTATTGCAGTAGTAACTGTTGTAAGCCTACATTTATGGAAAAGAAACAATCTCATAAGCATCGGTACTGGAACGATTTTATATATGGTATTGATACAAATGGTGTTTTGATAAGGAATTATATAAAGAATTACATTAATATAAGTGCAAAAAGATAACCAGTGTGCAATTTACAAGGATGGGCGTAAAAATACTGATTATTTTTTTGCAATATATGTGATTTTCATATATAATAAATTGTTATGGTGTATTATTTTGCATAAAAGTTGCAACTACTAATAAAATTGAAAGAATGACAAATCTGATATGAAAAAGAAAAAAGAAGAGAATTATACCGAAGAATTTAAGGTGGATAGAAATTCTGAGAATATTATTGAAATAAAGAATTTATCATTTAAATATGATACTAGTGAAGAGGAAGAATCTTTGGTTAAGGCCTTAGATGATGTTTCTTTTTCCATAAAGAGAGGTAGTTTTACTGCTATAATTGGGAAAAATGGTTCGGGGAAGTCTACTGCGGCAAAGTGCATTAATGGGCTTTTGGTTCCTAATGGGGGTACAGTTTTAGTTAACGGTATGAGCACTCTTGAAGAAGATATGATTTGGGAAATAAGGAAAACTGCAGGTATGGTTTTTCAAAATCCAGATAATCAAATTGTATCTTCTATTGTTGAAGACGATGTGGCTTTTGGACCGGAAAACTTGGGTATTGATCCTTTAGAAATTAGAGAGAGGGTTGATAATGCTTTGGAAACGGTAAAAATGGG
>CAYJNB010000341.1:0-2010 GCA_964371205.1 uncultured Treponemataceae bacterium | reverse complement strand
TATCGAGAAGTATGTACACAATTTCAAAAAGCCTATGTATTTGCATGGTTCCTCCTGTTTTTTATGTTTGTATTACATCCTTGTTAAAACAATAAGTTGTTTAAGTCAATCTATAAAGTGATTTTTTCCCATTCACTAACAGCCTGTTTTCTTAAGCGTTCAAGTGTTTTTTCTTCATGTTTTTTATATAATGAATCTATATAAGTATTTATTTTTCTAATCACATTTTCCTCTTCGACAAAAATGTTGAAGTCATCAATAAGTGGTTCAAAGCGCTTATATGCAAATTCCTTAAACAGTCTTTGATATTCAGTAGGCCAAACTCCTTTCGTTTCATGCCCTGTTAATGGGTCAAAAAGTTTTGGTGTAAAACAAAGATTCCAAAGAGAAGTAAATAATAACGGATTCTTTGTTCGCCCAAATATATGTGAGCATTGATAATTAAACAATGTTCTGTTAATTATGTTGCTAGTTGAATTTGCTAAAGTATCTCTAGGAAAACTATTATTAGTTGGATCAGTTATTATATTAGAATTCTCAAAAATACTCTTGTACATATCTACGTAAAGATAAGAATTCTTGCCTTGTTGACCATACTTTCTAATACTTAAAGGTTGGTTAGATGTTAATGATTCTTTTATTTGTAGCCATTGTTTCTTAGCGTCTTCTATATCTGCATATATTGTCTTTCTTATTCCAAATAAATAAAAATCTTCTTTTGAGATATTAAAATAATTAATAAACTCGCTATAAGAATCTCTCACAATGCCTGTATCAATCTTCTTCATAAGAACACCTCTCTTCTAATATTTTTTTAAGTTTTTTCACTATCTCCTCTGAACGATTTTTTATAATATCCGTAGCTTTATCGATATAGTATCTTATCTCCTGTTTATATTCTTCTTCATTTTCTTTCTTCGCATGATACCGCCACTTGTATTGAGAAAAGGGCTTTTCAAAATTCTTATATTCATTTAAGAAAAATGCTGAAAGAAAAGGCTCATAACCTTTTGCCACTTTTTCTAAAATATCTTTGTTTTCTCTATAAAGCGAGTAAATTATTTCTTCCTTGTTTTTATCTAGAAAACACTCCTCAAGTTTCCCTAAAAAACCGTCAAAACAATCAGCATAGGCATTGGCTCTATATTTATTCAATGTTTGTCCGTCGACAGAGTTATTTGGCAAAGGAATCATATTACCTATGGTTAAGTAAATTTTCACGAAACCTATAATTTTTGTAATTAAGTCGTGGTCTCCAATTTCTATTTCCCCTATTTTGAAGTGAGTTATACTATTATTCTTAAGATTGTAAGTTTCATCGATACAAAGATGTAAGAGAGATATTTCTAAGTCTTTACTCATCAATGTAGCAAAGCTATTCAGAGTATCACCTCGATAATCTTTTCCCTGTCCGATTTTTTCAAATGGAATATCCCAAACGAGTGAGAAGATGATACGCGTAATATATGTATCATCGCTATCAAAGGTAGACCCACTACATTTTCCCCATGTTGTATCGCCTCTCAAATTCCATAAACTATATTTACTAAATTCATCCAATTTTTCACAATAATCTTTCCCTTTGAATTTTTTTTCATCAAGAAATTTTTTCAATTCTTTCAATAATAGTAAATCTTCTTCCTTTTCCATTTATGACTCCTTATATTCCCATTATACCACATAAAACATGACAATAGTGTGTCATATAATAAAAATTCAGTTACACCCCAAACCCTATCCTGTTTCCCTCGCTTTGCTTGTGAATGTGCTCTTGCTTACAAAGTGTTTCAATATCCTCTAGGCTCGCTTTCTTCCCCGAAATTACTTCGTCCATAATGCACTTTCTTACAATGTTATCAATTTCACCACCCGAAAAATCATAGCTATTTGCTAGCACAGTTGCATTTTTCTTAGAGAGCTTCGGCATTTTATTTTTCCAAATGTTTGTTTTTGCTTCGACCGTTGGTTTTTCAAATTCAATTTTAAACAAAAATCGGCGTTCGAAGGCTG
>CAYJNB010000340.1:0-2010 GCA_964371205.1 uncultured Treponemataceae bacterium | reverse complement strand
TTGACGTATGGCGAGAAATTGCACTACCAATCGAAACAAGGCGATGCATTTCGTCAGCAACAACATCACTTCCGGCCTTCATATCGTCGGCTTGAGAGCGAACAGTAACCGTAATGTTTCTCATGCGTTGAATCGAATCAAGCACAGACTCACTTGCTAATACTTGCTCTTGCATTGCATTACTAATAACTTTTTGGCGATTCCCTACCGATTCGGTTAGTTCAAAGATATTATCGAATTCTTGTTGTACCGTTTCGGTAGAATTTGCAACTTCGCGAATAGCTTCAATCAGTTCATTCATTGCATTGGTAATGTTCTTACCTTGTTGGTTTGAATCTTCTGCAAGTTTTCTAATTTCGTCGGCAACAACAGCAAAACCAGCCCCTACATCTCCAGCGTGTGCTGCTTCAATTGCTGCGTTCATAGCAAGCAAGTTTGTTTGAGAAGCAATGTTTTGAATAACGGTACTTGCTTCCAAGAGGCCTTCTGATGCGCCAATCATGCGACGTGTAATACTTACGGTATTTTCTACAATGTCTTTACCATAGTTTGCCTTCTCTTCCAAAGAGGTAACAATTTGCATACTTTTTTCTACAATGCCCGAAACAGATTGCACGTTGGCAACCATCTCTTCTACTGCAGATGATGATTGAGAAACTTGGGCAGATTGGTCTTCAATGTTCATATTCAAAGTTTGAATATTATCTAATATTTTTTGTACTTCTTGCTCGGTTGTGGCTGTTCCTTGAGCTTGAATAGTCATTTGCTCCATAACATTGCCAATACTGGTGTTAATACTTTCTACGGAACTTGTTGTTTCACCCATATTCACCGATAATTCATTCGCTGTTATACTTGCAACTTCGGTATTAGCCTTAAGTTTTCCAAGAAGCTCTTTTGTATGCTCATGGAATGCATTTAAGTTCGTAATAAGCAAACCATACTCATCGCGGCTTAAGTACGGAAGCTCTTCTTCGCGATAATCGCCCTTTGCAACTTTTTCTACATAGCCCATAATACGCTTAAGGCGAATTTCTGTTCCCTTACTTTGTAAGTATACATCAATTATACCTATAATTATGCCAACAATGGCTGTATAGAAAATTCTGGTAATAATATCGGCATCAATTGGCAAGTCAAGTGCAAGAGGCGTAATAAGAGGAGCGATAAAAATCATAAGAACCGCACTAAAACTTACAAAACATATTAAAACACCACGCGCAACAAGTGGCATAGATTTATATTTTTCTACAATTGGAATATTCTCTACTGCTCTTTCTAAAGTTTGAAAGAAAAGAATATAAAACATTTGTGCAAGGGTAAATACACCGGACATGTAAATCAAAATAATCGAGGCTGTTAAACCAGGTATCTTATCCTTGTTGTACTCAAACCCTATATAGATTGAAAAAACCAAAGCAAATGTATTTGCTATCATAAGAGACATCATTTGATATTTCTTAATTGCTTTATTGATTTGTTCTAAAGAACCTTTTCCTGATTCAAAAGTAGCTACTTCTTTTTTCATCTTTAGAGTTAGTGCAATAGATACACCAAATCCAATTGTTAAGGCAATAAGCTCTCCTGGTGTCGAAAAAAAGTGAACTAATTCTGAGACAGGAATTATTTTAAGCACAGGCAGTGCTACCAGTGCATATAAGTGTACCATTAAGAAAACAATTACATTTAGCAGATATGCTTTTTTTAATGCCGCCTTATTAATTACATAATCCATTTTACACCTCTTTGTTTATTATATAGTTCTAAAATCTAAGGTTATTAAAATTTAACACTCTAAAAATTAAGTTTTTTAGAATCTCTTTTTATATTATAACCCACCTTGCTTAATTTGGAAATTAGAAAATTCCATTCCAAAAGAAGCACGCCCTTGCGTTACAGATCTCAAACTGGTCGAAAATCCAAACATCTTTGCCATTGGAGCTTGAGCATAGACCACTTCAGTCGAAGGTTTAGATTCTAGTCGTAAAATCAATCCTCCTCGTTGAGTAA
>CAYJNB010000339.1:0-2010 GCA_964371205.1 uncultured Treponemataceae bacterium | reverse complement strand
GTTGCAATTGTAGCAGGATTAGGCGTTACCGTTCTTAATTCAACAGAAAGCATTGCATTATGTCTTTTATTCTGCTTAGGAGCAGGTCTGATTTCTGGGTTAATAAACGGATTACTCGTTACAAAGGGAAAAATCGCCCCTTTTATTGTTACGCTTGCAACAATGTCTGCATGGCGCTCAATTATTAACCAACTAGGCCAAGGGGGACCATTTACCGTTAGCAAAGACATGTATCAAGCATTTAGAGATATTGCTGCCGGTCGCTTTTTAGGAATCCCAAACCTTATGATTTTCTTAATTATTATTACCATAATTACCGCGGTACTCATGAGTAAGACAAAGTTCGGGACCTATGTGTATGCAATCGGTTCAAACCAACAAGCAGCCCGTTTAAGCGGCATTAATGTTGATAAAATTAAAACACTCATTTTTATGTATGCAGGAACATTATATGGTCTTTCGGCCTTTTTGCTTGCAAGTCGACTTACATCTATTCAAGCTGCAAGTGCCGGAACCGCCTACGAAATGGATGCCATTGCCGCAGTTGCCATCGGAGGAACAGCTATGGATGGGGGGCGCGGAAAAATTAGCGGAACCTTCCTTGGTATTTTAATGCTTCGTATTATCAACACCGTATTGATTATGGCAAATGTTCCACCATTCCTAAACGGTTTGGTAACAGGAATTGTAATTATTATTGCAGTTCTTGCGCAAAGCAAAAAAGCTGGAAAACACTAAAATAAGGAAAGATAATGAAAAAAGTTGCAATAATTGGCGCCGGCGGAATGGCGTCGTACCACCTAAAAGGATACCGCTTAGCAGGAGCTGACGTTGTTGCGATGTGCGATGTTGCTCTCGAAAGAGCGCAGGCATTTGCAAAAGAAAATAATATAGCACATGCCTATAGTTCCATTACAGAAATGAAAAAAAATCACCCTGAAATAGAAGCTGTTTCTGTTATTACGCCAAATAAATTTCATTATCCGGTTGTAATAGAAGCCTTAAAAGCCGGCTTTCATGTTATGTGCGAAAAGCCGCCTGCGCTCAATGCAGCTGAGATTACCGAAATGCACGAAACCGCTAAAAAAATGGGTAAAACGCTCATGTTTAACTTTAACAATCGTGCGCGCCCCGAATCTAAGGCAATGATGCAGTATATTGAACAAGGCGTTGCCGGGTCAATTAACTCAGCTCAAGCGTCGTGGATTCGTCGTGCGGGGATTCCAGGATTCGGTGGATGGTTTACTAACAAAGAGCTTTCCGGTGGAGGACCTGTAATAGACCTCTTGCACATGCTCGATTTAGCCCTGCACTTTATGGGCTACCCCGAAGTAGAATACGTTCTTGCAAAAACATACGATACCTTTATGGACAATCCTGCCTTTAAAGGCCCGTGGGGAATCCCCGATGTAAAAGATGCGGTAAACAATGTAGAAGCGGCCTGCCACGCCTTTATAACCTTTAAAACAGGGCAATGCCTTACTGTTCGCTCTTCTTGGGCAGAAATGAACGAGAGAGAAGTTGTTTCTGTTACCTTCCAAGGTACAAAAGCTGGTGGAAAAGTTGAGCGCCTCTTTGGAATAGATGGCTTAGACGATACAAGCATTGATTCATGCCGCCTTTTTACCGAAGAAAATGGCAATCAAGTAAATCGAGATATAATTACACAAAAAGATGAAACAATGGGGCGCGTCGAAAGTGTTGCAAACTTTGTTCGCACACTTAATGGAACCGAGAAACCGCTCAACACATCCGAGCAAGCTGTTACCCTTATGCGCATTATTGATGCACTGTACGAATCAGACAAGACAAATGCTCCGGTGAAGTTGTAGAACGCTCTAGTATTTACTTTTCAAACTCAAATTATAAAAAAAGCCTGTCTATCATCAAAACGATAAACAGGCTTTCATTATTTTACAGCAATTCAAATACAAATTGCTTTTAGAACTTAGGATTACACACCTTGAGCAATCATTGCTTGAGCAACTTTTAAGAAACCGGCAATATTTG
>CAYJNB010000338.1:0-2019 GCA_964371205.1 uncultured Treponemataceae bacterium | reverse complement strand
AAATGCAAAATAGGTGCTTAGATGCAGGTTCTGTTTGTAAGACTCCCCATATAGACGCATTATGCAAAGACAGTATTATTTTTAGCAATACCCATACGGTAAACCCTATTTGCTCGCCTTCAAGAGCTTCTATGATTACCGGAATGCTCCCACATAATCATGGAATGAACGACTGTGCACATACCGTTCCTGAACATAGAGCTAAGTATGATCAAAGTCTTGATAATATGCCAAAAATTATGAAGCAAAATGGATATAATCTTTCATACTATGGAAAGTGGCATATTGAACGTAGTTTTAAGCTAGAAAATTTTGGTTTTGATGATTACTTAACAGAACGGGATTTACCAAAAGCAAATCTTACTGCTACAGATAAAGTAATAATAAAGACAAATGGATATATGGACAAAACTATCTGTGGTGTATTCAAAGAAGGTATTGAGGTAACCGAAGAACAGTTTATCTACGACAAAGGTATTGAATTTATTGAAAATAACAAGTCGACAGGAAAGCCGTTTTGTACATTTTTGTCTACCTATGCCCCACACGATCCCTACGCAGTTCCGGAAGAACTGTACAACATGTACGATGTAGAAAACATTCCGCTACCTAAAAATTTCCACGATGATTTACAAAACCGACCTAATGTATACAAACGCATACGTTCTGTTTGGGAAGACATGAGCGAACTCGACTATAAAAAAACAATGGCTTGTTACTACGCATACACCACTTTGGTGGATATACAAGTAGGACGATTGGTAAAATACTTAAAAGACAATGATTTGTACGAAAATACACAGATTGTCTTTACTACAGACCACGGCGATATGTGCGGGGCACACGGAATGTTCTGTAAGGGTGTTACCTCTTTCGAAGAAGTATACCATATTCCTTATATAATAAAGCCCGGAAATGTAGACTATGTAGCACAAGACTGCACTGTTCACACATCTACAATTGACTTTGCTCCAACACTTTTAGATATGCTAGGGCTTCCAGCTTTAAAAGGAAATATAGACGGCGAATCAATGGTGCCTTACTTAAACGGAAAAGATGGTTCTTCTAAGGTTTCTTTTGCAGAGAATCAAGGTCAACGTTATGCTTATACACAACGCTTTGTATGGAAAGATCACTATAAATATGTATTTAATGGATTTGACTACGATGAGTTCTATAATTTAAAAGATGATCCATACGAGCTAAGCAACGAAATAGACAACCCAAAATACGCAGACAAAATTGTTGAGTTAACAAAAGAGATGTGGAAAAAGGTAAAAGAAACTAATGATGATTGTCTTTTAAATGCTGAATATGTTATGATGAGATTTGCACCTGTTGGGCCAGAAAAAACCGAAGGCACCGGAGATTTCAATATTTATAACAAACCCTTTTAATAAATCCTTGACGTGTAACCGGTATACTGGTATAATTAGAGTATCTTTTATAAGAAATAATGGAGGCAAAAGATGAATTCTTTTCAAATGGGAAATTTAAGAATTGTTGACTTAACAAAAGTTTTGGATCCAGCAACTGAGACCAGAAGATGTAAGTTAGATCGTTTTAATACGGGAGGTCCAATTCCTGACTTCCACACACATATGGACATTACTAGCCACCTTGGAACACACGTAGAATGCCCTTACCATCACCACGATGATTGGGCAGATGTACAACAACTTCCAATAACAACTTTTTTAGGACGTGCTATTTACGTTAACATTAAAGGTTTGGAACCTAATCACAAGATTAACAAGGCAGACTTAGACAAGGTTCTTGGAGACCGTGTAAAAGAAGGCGACATTGTAATTCTAGACTCACCAGAGCGCATTAAACCATTTACAGATGATTCAAATACTGCAAAAGATAAACGCTTATTTATTTGCCGCGAAACAGCTGAGTGGATGAGAGAAAAGAAAGTAAAATGTGTTGGTTTTGGAGAAGGTGTTTCAATCGAAAGCAACAACGAAGATGTTTGCGCATTCCATGATGTTTTAATGGAAGTAAACTGTGTATTCC
>CAYJNB010000337.1:0-2056 GCA_964371205.1 uncultured Treponemataceae bacterium | reverse complement strand
AGACCGGTACACCGCAGGAGGCGTAGCCTGCGAGGAGTAAAGGTCGTAGATCGACCCGCCGTAGGCGGGGAACGCCCGAGTCAAAAAGAAAAACGCTACTATTAATAACATTTCGTAATTGATTATTTTAATTTGTTATACTATAATTACAAGATACTATAAACATAAGGAACGAGGAATGGTTATTTTAACTCTAAACTGCGGTAGTTCTTCCGCAAAATATCAAGTGTATGATTGGGACAATCAAGATGTATTAGCATCTGGTGTTGTTGAAAGAATTGGCGGAACGGGTTCAAATATTGAGCATCGTGCAAAGGGTAAAGACGAATACGTAAAAGAATTTGAATGTAAAGATCACGTAACTGCAATTGAAATGATTATTAAAACAATTTCTGACAAAGAAGTTGGTGTAATCGAAGATATGAGCGTAATTAAGGCTGTTGGTCACCGTGTGCTTCATGGTGGAGAAAAGTTTACAAAGTCAGTGCTTATTACGCCAGAAGTTTTAAAAGTATTTGAATCGGTAGTAAGTTTAGGGCCTTTACACATGCCTGCAAACCTTATGGGTATTGAAGCAGCACAAAAAGTGCTTCCTGAGGTTCCACATGCTGCTGTTATGGATACTGCTTGGCACCAAACAATGCCAGATACTGCATTTATGTATGCAATTCCTTATGAATGGTACGAAAAATATGGTGCACGTCGTTATGGGTTCCATGGTACTTCTTTCTTGTATACTGCAAAACGCGCTTCTGTTCTTTTAAAGAAGGAGCCAAAAGATACAAACGTAATTATTGCACATATCGGTAATGGTGCTTCAATTTGTGCTGTTAAAAATGGCCAATGTGTTGATACTTCTATGGGGCTTACTCCTCTCGAAGGGCTTGTAATGGGTTCTAGAAGTGGCGATATTGACCCTGCATTACCATTCTTTATTATGCGTCAAACCGGCATGAATTTTGACGAGATGGACAGTGCATTAAATAAAAAGTCTGGGCTTCTTGGTATTACCGGAAAGTACACTGACCGCCGCGATGTTAGTTCTGCAATTGAAGCAGGAGACAAAAAGGCACTTCTTGCTCAAGATATGGAATGCTACCGTTTACGCAAATACATTGGTGGTTACTTAACAGCTGTTGGTAAGACAGATGCTATTATCTTTACTGCAGGTGTAGGGGAGTTCCATGCAGGAATTCGCGAAAAAATCTGTAAGGGTCTCGAGCATCTGGGAATCAAACTTGATCCGGTAAAAAATAACCTTGCACGTACACGTAATGCAGAAACTTGTATTAGTACCGACGATTCTGCAATCAAAATCATGGTTGTTCCAACAGACGAAGAGCTCGTTATGACAGAAGATGCTTTTGCTCTTATGAAGGGAACGTACGATGTGCATACAAACTTTACTTATTCTTTCCAAAGCAAAGACTATGTAAACAAGGCACGTGCAGAAGGCTTAAAACGCGATTTAGAAAAAAATCCAGATTTAGCAAAAATTGTTATTCAACCATAGTCTATACTTTACATAGATTATAGTCCAATAAAAAACATCTTCCTTTGTTTTACTGAGGGAAGATGTTTTTTTATAAATACATCTTGCATTAGCGTATCTTTACTGTTATAGTAGTATTATGAAGCAGGTTTTAATAATTGACGATGCCCCGTATTTTCGTGGATATATTAACGATAAATTAGAAGCAGAAAAAATAACCGTCGAAATTGCACTTAATGCACGTGATGGTTATTCAAAAATGTTGTCATTATTACCTGATCTAGCAATCTATCGATCTTCAAGCTCATTTGAAGAATTGTTGCAGTTTTTAAAAAAGAAAAAACAAAATCCAAATACCGTAAAAGTCCCAATAATTATTTATGGGCCTCCCATTTCTAAGCAAGAAATAACGCAGCTTGTTTTATTTAATGTAATAAAATATTTTACTGAACCGGTAAAGGTGGATGTTTTTTTTGAAACACTTTCGCGTTTTTTACGTATAAATTTTCCGTTTGATGATACACCAAGTATTCTCGATATTCACGTAAATGATAGCATTGTTTT
>CAYJNB010000336.1:0-2057 GCA_964371205.1 uncultured Treponemataceae bacterium | reverse complement strand
ATAAGTGCAACACCCGAACCTATTGACAAATCTATTCCGTTTAGAATAATAGCCATACTCATAGATATTGATAATAAAAGTAAAAAAGGAGCCTGCTGTAGCAAAATATTCAAAAGGTTTCCCCAGTTTGTAGGAGACCAAAATGTATCAGTTGCAATCGTAAAGAAAACAAAGATAAATACTAAAACGCATACCCTAGAATATTTCAACAAAAAATTAGAAATCATATATCTTTTATTTCTACCGTTCATTATTTATACATCCTCCGCATTTGATTTGTTGTTTTTATCTTCATATTTACAACATCTATAACAATAATTAACAAGATAAAAACACCAATAAGTGTTTGTTGCCAAAAAGAATTCAGACCAACAAGTTGCAATGCACTTTTCACAGCTTCAATAAGTAGTGCTCCAATAACAGTACCAATAACACCACCTCGCCCACCGGAAAAGGGTGTACCACCAACTATTACAGCAGCAATTGCGTCAAACTCATACCCAATACCTATACCAACATTTGCAGAATTTGTTTTTGAGATTAATAAAACTCCTGCAAAACCTGCTAAGGCACCTGAAATCATATAAATAAGCAAGCGAACCTTTTTTACATTGATACCACTTTGCTTTGCACATTGCTCAGAATCACCAATTGCATAAACCGCCATACCAAACTTTGTTTCTTTTGTCACAATCGCCATAACTATTACAAAGAACAGCGATATATATATTATGCTTGACACACCTAGAAACTCTCCCCCTCCTAGGTTTCTGAAACTTTTTTCAAAACCGGCAATTATATATCCATTAGTTACAATTTTTGCAAGCCCTGTCGCAATACTCATAGACGCAAATGTAACCAACCAATAATTATAGTTTAAGTAAGCAATCATAACTCCGTTAAAGACACCAAATATAATTCCAACAAGAATACCAACAAGTATAGTCATTAAAATAACAATGGAAGTGGTCTCTGCAAAGGAAGTCAAAAAGACTGCACTAATCATGGCACTGGAACAAATAACCCCACCAATAGACATATCTATCTGTTTAGAAAGGATTGCTAATGTCATACCAATTGAAACAATCAATAATACGGATGCATTTTTAAATATATTATTGAGGTTTCTTGCATTAGCAAAATTCGGTACAACCAGCAGGAATATAACAAAAAGGGCTACCGCCAAGATTATTATCCCCGGCGTATTCTTTATCATTTTTCGTATTTTTTCCATTTATGAAGCCCTCCCTTCTAACGCTAGCTTTAAAATTCCTTCTTGAGTAAAATTTTCATCGAGTCTGTGTACATCACCAACAACTTCTCCGTCTTTCATAACATACAACCTATCAACCATTCCAAGCAATTCTGGTAAATCAGATGAAATCATTAAAACCCCGGATCCTTTTTTTGCTAAATCATTCATAATTAGATATATTTCATGCTTTGCTCCAACATCTATACCACGAGTTGGTTCATCAAAAATAAATATATTGCTCTCAGTACAAAGCCATTTACCTATTACAACTTTTTGCTGATTCCCACCAGATAATTCCCCTACAAGTTTTTCATCAGATGGAGTTGCGATTGATAACGACTTCACGTAATGTTCTGAATTTTTTTTGCTTAATCGGCTATTCAAAATACCCAACTTAGAGTAAACCTTCATGAGTACCTGAAACATATTTTCTCTAATAGACAAGTCTAAAAATAAGCCCTCACTTTTTCTATCTTCAGGCAACAAAGAAACACTAGAGCCGATTGCTTTGGCTGTATTATAGCCCCTTTTTTTATTCACGTGAGCACCATTTAGGTACACTTTTCCACCATCAATAACGTCATATCCAAATATTGCTTTTGCAAGCTCAGTACGCCCCGCATCTACAAGTCCTGCAACCCCAACTATCTCTTTTGCTCTAACTTTTATTGATACATTCCTAAACCGCAAGCCCGTAAGGTTCTCAACAACCAATAATTCTTCGGCTGGCTCATTATACTCTCGCTCATACACACTACCAATCTCTCGGCCAACCATCATTGTAATAAGTTCATTCATATTG
>CAYJNB010000335.1:0-2063 GCA_964371205.1 uncultured Treponemataceae bacterium | reverse complement strand
AACACCTGAATAGAAACTGATACGTTAAAAACTAGCGTATCAGTTTTTTTATTTACTCACAAAAACAAAAAATTTTCTAAAACTTTACTAAAGTCAGTCCTTTTCAGTTTACCATGTAAACTGATTAATGGTATTATCTATATACAATCAACTGTTTTTTTACAGTAGAGCGCATATCATTTACTAAGGGGTTCAATATGTTTTTAGATAACATGAAAGTACGGGCAAAAGTTTTAGGCAGTTTTATTCTAATTGCTGTATTAACTTTGAGTGTTTCGGTGTATAGTTTTTATTCAACAGATACTACGAATACAGAAATTGATAAAGATGTTCTTATTCTTCGCGAAAGCATGGATTCGAATGCATGGTTTATTGATGCATTTAGAAGAGTAGACCTTACAAACCATCGTGTTATGCGCGACACATCAAGAGGGCAAAATCTTAATCGAGAGCGCTATAATTCAATTATAACTGCTTTAGAAGAAGAAATGATTGGGTATCTTGATAGAGTTGCAGCACTTGAAGGAAATGCCGTTACAAAAAAAGCCTACGATGAAGTAAAAGAAAGCACAGATGAATACTTAGCTACCATGGTTAGATGGGCAGATGCGTTAGAAATAAGAGACCCAATCTCTATTGATATAGAACAAGAAATGGTTGAAATTGCGAATATCTTAGATGAAAGAGCTCTTTATTTAGAAGCAGAGCAAAACGCTTATGCGCTCGAAATACTAGAAATAACACAAGCAAAAGCAGAGCGTGATGCACTCATAGCTCTTGGGATAAGTGGTATATCCGTAATAATAAGCATAATAATTGCACTTATTATCTCAGGTAACGTTACAAAGCCAATACACCAATTTTTACTAGCCTTTAAAAGCTTAACAGAGGGAGACCTTGCTATTACCTCTATTCCTGAATCTTTAAAACAGGCACTTGTAGCAAGAAAAGATGAGATGGGGGCCATGGCTACCGCGCTGCATAAATTCTCACTTAAACTCATAGATATTATGACCATCGTTAAAGAGGCAAGTACACAGGTAACCTCTGGCAGCCAACAAATAAGTACAACAAGCCAAAGTGTTTCAAGCGGTGCTTCTGAGCAAGCAGCTTCGACAGAAGAGATTTCTTCTACGATGGAGCAAATGGCATCTAACATTAAACAAAATGCAGACAATGCTACAACTACAGCAAGCATAGCGACAAAATCTGTCGAAGACAGCACAAAAGGTGGACAAGCTGTAGAAGGAACAGTTTCTGCGATGAAAGAAATTGCCTCAAAAATTAGCATTATTGAAGACATTGCAAGCCAAACAAACTTACTCGCTCTAAATGCTGCAATCGAGGCAGCCCGTGCAGGTGAGGCTGGAAAAGGCTTTGCTGTTGTTGCAAGTGAGGTTCGTAAGCTCGCAGAACGCAGCCAAATTTCTGCTGCAGAAATTAGCGAATTATCACGAAGTAGTGTTTCAATTGCAGAAGAAAGCGGAACGCTCATTTCAGGAATTATTCCAGAAATCCAAAGAACAGCAGAGCTTATTCAAGAAATTTCAGCAGCAAGCCGTGAACAAGATATTGGCGCTCAGCAAGTAAATAAAGCTATTACCCAAATGGACTCTGTAACACAGCAAAATGCCTCTGCATCAGAACAGCTTGCTGCTATGGCAGAAGAACTTTCTTCTCAAGCACATGACTTGCAAGAAGCAATTTCATTCTTTAAGATAGCTGATTCTGCAGAACCGGTAAAAAGACAAAAGAGATTAGCAGCGCCAGAGACTCCGTTACAACAAACAGCAAACATGAGTGCTCAGTCTGCATATCAAGCACCACTGCAACGGCCTGTTAACAACGAATATGTACCAGATGTTAAAATATCGGATGAGGATTTTGAAGAGTTTTAGTCCTACCCTATAAAACATTACCAACAAGGTTCTAGAAACTGATGTTCAAATAACTTGGACATCAGTTTTTTTTATTTGACCTCATTAAATAATCTATGATATAGTTAAAATGTTATTTTTTACATAGATTTAACATTCAATATTTACACCAGATGTAGGAGATTA
>CAYJNB010000334.1:0-2076 GCA_964371205.1 uncultured Treponemataceae bacterium | reverse complement strand
ACTGTGGCAACTTAATTATGCTTCACCGTGTGTGTCCTAAATGTGGTTTTTACCGTGGAAGACAGGTGATTGCACCTGAAGCAAATAGCTAAAACAGGAGTAAAAAATGGACGAATTATTTATTAAAATGCAAAAATTGATTGCAGACAAATTAGAAATTGAAGAAGATAAAATTACTTTAGATTCTTCTTTTCGCCAAGACTTAGGCGCAGATAGCTTAGATACATACGAACTCGTATATGCTATTGAAGAAGAACTTGGCGTAAGCGTACCAGACGATAAAGCTAACGACTTTAAAACTGTTCGTGACGCATACGATTTCATCAAATCACAATCATAATTGTTTTTATTTTCAAAAAAAACAACTGACAGAAAGTCAGAATTAAGCTCATTCCAGCAAATTGCAGGTATTCATTTTAAGAATACCGATTTGCTGGAGTTGGCTTTACAACACCGATCTTTTTCTAACGAAAATCCCAATAAAAAATCAAATAACGAAAGGCTCGAATTTTTAGGAGACGCAGTATTAGGAATGATTACTGCTGCATATTTGTACGAAAATTGCGATAAAAATGAAGGCGAGCTAGCAAAAATCAAGTCTGTTGTTGTATCAGAACAAACCTTAGCAGAAATTGCATTGAGATTACATCTAGATACGTATATTCTACTCGGAAGAGGCGAGGAACTCTCTGGAGGTAGAACAAAAAAAGCCATTCTAGCTGACGCAATGGAAGCAGTAATCGGCGCTCTATATTTAGATTCTGGATACAAGGTTGTGCAGAAATTTGTACTAAGCTTTATAGTAGATGAGATTACACGTGTAAATGAAAATAAACATCATCTAGACTACAAAACACTTTTGCAAGAGTATGTTCAAAAAAAATACAAAATATGTCCTACATATCAATTAGTAAGAAAAACAGGCCCAGATCATGATAGAACTTTTTGGGTAACAGTTAATATAAACGGAGCCATTTATGGCGAAGCAAGCGGTAAAAGCAAAAAAGAGTCTGAACAGGGAGCTGCAAGACTCGCTTGGGAAACAATAAATCCAGACCAACAATAATATACATCAACATACGAATCCAATTTATATAAATGGATAGCTTGCAAAAGCAAGAAATATCATCTATATTTAGTACATGATTAAAGCAGTAATATTTGACTATGGCAACGTAATTTCTGTTCCACAAACGGGGAAAGTATACAACACAATGGAAGAAAGATGTGGTGTACCGGCAAAAGTATTTTCAGATGCATTTGAAACATATAGAGAAGATTTTGACTTAGGTAATATAAATGGAACTGAGTTATATATTAATATCTTAAAAAAAGCTGGATATAATGAGCTAGCTGCAAACAACGACCTATGCGCTGAATTAGCTTACGAAGATATGCAAAGCTGGAGAAATATTAATAAACCAGCAAGTGATTGGGCTTTATCACTACAGAAAGAAGGGTACAAACTTGGTGTCCTTTCAAATATGCCATCAGATTTCTTAAAGTACTACGAAAAAGAAATTGAAGTATTCACTGCTGCTGATGTACCAGTCTTTTCATGTAATGAAAAACTAATAAAACCAGATCCACAAATTTATAAACTGATAATCAATAGACTTAATATTAAACCAAACGAAGCAGTTTTTTTTGATGACTTAATCGCAAACATTCAAGCTGCTAGAAACGAAGGTCTATATGCAGTTCACTGGGAAAATTTTGAAAGCAGCAAGAAGCAATTTGAACAGATAATTGCAGAGCAATGCCAACAATAAGCTAATTCTTGGTAATTTTAATAAATGCTCGGCTTATATCTATATTGGTAGACAGAATATATATTATGGGTAGTAATATATTGTACTTTAACCCTTACTCTCAGCTTTTATATTTTAAGTATATCTTATTTATATATAAGCTTCTTATTTATCTGAGCAATATCTTCATAAAGATCGTAGTACGAACAGAGATTTCCCTCAGGTAGCTGTGTTATACCTTTTTTTGCTTGTGCTATTATTCTTTGCTTTGTTATTTTCATAACTTGATATATTGGCTTTTCAAATGTTTGCACAGCAAGATCTC
>CAYJNB010000333.1:0-2082 GCA_964371205.1 uncultured Treponemataceae bacterium | reverse complement strand
AACAGTACAAAATGGCAGAAAAATGTAAAAAACAACAACAAAACACCTTTAACCTAAGTACAATTCATCGTCAAAAATTAGCTGCACACAAATTCAAGGAATTGTTCAGAGGTCTTTTTTTGAATATGCAGTTTTTCTTTTTTTTCTAAGTCCTGCCGTACTATTTTCAGGTAATCCACTTGCTTTTCAATTGCATTTTTAATTCTCTTTGACCCATCACCTAGCATAAAAACACCATTCATTTTTTCGGCGTCAATGTTTGCATTAATAAAATCTCTATTGAAGACTAACACATCTAGGTGATTATCATTTTCCCACGAATAGGAACAGGTAGGATGTCCAGAAATATTGCGCAACACTCTTGAAATAGCTGTCTTGCCTGCTCCATTTGAGCCAAAGACAAAATTTATCTTGCTAGGTGTTATGGTCTCATTTTTAAACGTAGCCACATTTTTTAGAGTGATTTTGTTTATCATGGTGACCTCTGGCTGTTAAATAAAAAAATTTTATAAGCTATAAACTACATTCTTTGGGTCTAAATTAAACGCCCATTGTCGTACTTCGTACTCATAGTCAGCGTAGTTATAGGAGTTAAAGTCTATTTTACTGATGGAAATATCAGTTATATTAGTATCAATAACCCCATCGTTGATGCGCCCATCATAAAGTATTAGCATTGGTTTACGAATACCGATAGCTAAACCCATTTCTATGTTAATCCAAGGTGATGTCATAATTTTATCATTGATGGATGTCATATCTTCTGTTTGTGGGCGATATACCCCTTCTTTTATTTCAATGTCTTTGAATCCAAGTGATATAACACCATGACAAGAAGCCATCTCTGTTAGGATGGAAGATATCTGTCCAGTAAGCCTGTATTTAGTGCGGTCAAAATTGACAATCTCAATCCCAAAAAGTAATAAATCATGTTTTAATTTACTGGTAAACTCTCCTTGTTTTGGCGATAATGCCCCAGAGCAGCTAAGAAAAATTCTTTTTGTGGATACTCCAAATGTTTTTTGTGTTGGCTGTTCTGGCTTAATTTTTCCTGTAAATATACTGCCTTTTAAATTGTCCGCTATAAAATCAGGTAGATGTTTAGCATCTGTAAAGTTGACGTTTTCCAGTAAATTTTTTGATGATTCTTCTTGATAAAAAAACCTTATATCTTTTAATGAAGCACTTGAAAAATTAACATTTTTGAATTGGCAATTATCAAAAGTAGCATTATCAATATATGCTCCAGAAAAATCAACATCATCCAAAATGCACTGTGAAAAAATAGCATTATTTACAAAGGCATTTCCAAATTGCGCACCAGTAAGAACACAGTTAACAAACTTTACCCCTGTAGAGTAAGATTCATAAAAATTGGCATCAGCAAGGTCGCTATGCTTTATAGTGGTTTTATACATATTAGATTTAAAAAACACTGCTTTTTGTGCTTCAATGAAACTTATGGTAGAATACGAGAAATCCGCCATAAAAAAATCTGTGCCACACATGCTCACTTTAATTTCTTTTTGTATATTATGTTTTTTTCTAATGCGATACATACATCTACGAAAAAAACCGAGTTCCTTAGCTAAAACAACCTTGTTTGGTATGAGGCACATATTTTGAAAGTTGCAATTTTGAAAATCAAATTCGTCAATTTTTTCAATATATGAAAGACTATCAGCCAATGTTTTTTGTAATACTCCACACTTTTCAATTTTAAGTAGCGATGCAATGACATTTACAGCTTCCATACGGTAGGAATTCTTGCCTCGTCCTTCCTTATTCTTTTTATTAAGAAAGCGACGCAGCAAAATGGCAGAACAAATCCGTTCAGACAGTTTTTCACTAAAAAGCCCTTTTGTTGTGTCATCAAAGGCTTGGCGTAAGTTTTCACGTATTTCTTTTTCAGCAAAGTATTGATAAATTAGAGCTACAATATAAGCTAACAAAGCAATAACAGCCATAAGCATGATAAATGGTTCTTGTTCATACATGGTTTTGATTAAATCTATGAGTTTCACTATCATTTTAACACCTCATTATTTTCAAATTTAAACATTATATTTTGTAAGATTTCGC
>CAYJNB010000332.1:0-2085 GCA_964371205.1 uncultured Treponemataceae bacterium | reverse complement strand
CGTTTTTTGTTTGGAAATGATTATAGACGCGTTTTGCCAGCTTCTGCCTTTTTAGGAGGTAGCTTTTTACTTTTAATAGATACTCTTTCGAGAACAGTTTCCACTTCAGAAGCTCCTCTCGGAGTATTAACATCTCTTGTTGGAGCTCCTTTCTTTATACTACTCATAATTAAAAGAAACAAACATCGATATAGAAGGGAAGGATGAATAAAGAAAATTTTAACTATATATTGGAAACTCATAATTTAAAGTGTGGCTATGATACTAAAAATGTTCTCTCATGTACTGATGTTTTTTTTAATAGTGGTTCTATTACTTGTTTGCTCGGTGTAAATGGGTCTGGAAAATCAACCCTATTAAGAACCTTAAGTGGCTTGCAAAAACCACAGGGTGGCTCTGTCAAAATAGGTGATAACACTAGTAGTTCTAAGACATTGCAGGATGTGCATACGTTAACTGTTGCAGATCGTTCATCAAAAATTTCGTATGTTTCTCAGGATATTCCAAATGATGTGCCATTTACTGTTTTTGATATGGTTTTAATGGGACGTAGCGCTTATCTTAGCTTTAGAAGCGAGCCTTCCGAAAAAGATAAAGAAGAGGCAAATAAGGCTATTCAGCTTTTACAGTTGCAAAAAATAGCTTCTAAACCTTTTGAACACCTAAGTGGAGGGCAAAAGAGGTTAGTTATTATTGCACGTTCTCTAGCATCTAGTTCCTCCGTTTTACTTTTGGATGAACCAGATAGTGGACTTGATATTGCAAATAGGTTTTTATTGTGGGATGCAATTCACTGTTGTAAAGAACAAGGAAAAACTGTTTTGCTAAGTACTCATAAATGTGAGAGTGTGTCTGAGCTCGAAGCTATACCACTTTTTATTAGTTGTGGTGAAGCAAGTATAGAAAATCAATTTACAGAAAATAAACTTAGTCAAATATATAATGTGCACTTTGAGCAATTTGTTAGTAAGAACTCAGAAAAAGCACAGTTTATACCAGTATATAAAAAGGATTAGTATATGAAAACAATTAAAAAATACTCAATATTTTTCTTTATGTTGTGTTTTATGCCTTTACTTGCTCAGACACAGAGAATTGTGACTGATGTAACTGGAAGAGAAGTTAGTATACCGCTAAAAGTTGATAGGGTTTTTGCTATGTCTGCTATAGGTTCTCTGTACTTGTATGCTCTAGCTCCGGAAAAGCTTATTGGTTGGAACTACACATTTAACGATGCAGAAAAAAAATTTCTCTTGCCAGAAGTTCATAAGTTGCCAAATTTAGGTGGTGCAGGAGGCACAGCGGTAAATTACGAGCAACTACTCGTCTTAAAGCCGGATGTAATAGTTATGTTTCAGTTTCAAGATAAAGAGCGCGCAGAAGATATAGAGAGAAAGACAGGTATTCCTGTTCTAGTTTTTGACAACGAACTTTCTAAAATTCCATCATCTTTGGAAGTGCTAGGAGAAATACTTGGAGAAGAACAGAGAGCACGAGCGTTAGTGGAATATGCAAAAGAAACACTTTTACCTACGACTATCCCAGAAAACAAGAAAATATCGATGTACTATGCAGAAGGTAAAAATGGTCTATTTACTGAACCTCCTGAGTCTGATCATGCAGAAGTTTTAACAATTGCTGGTGCAAAAAACGTAGCCCAAATACCTGCAAAGCAAAGTCAAACAGCAGTTTCTTTAGAACAAGTGATTATGTGGAATCCAAGTGTAATTATTTCTTGGGCAGACTCACGTGGAGGATATGCTAGTGGAATAAAAACTGATGCACGTTGGCAAGGAATTGATGCAGTAAAGAAAAATAGAGTATATGCAATTCCTAACGCACCTTTTAATTGGGTTGACCGCCCATATTCAGTTAACCGGTTACTTGGAGTGCGCTGGATACGCAGCCTTTTATATCCCTCTGTGTATACAGAAAGTTCTATAAAAATTGTTCAAGACTTTTACAAACTTTTTTATCATTACAATTTGAGTGAGGAACAAGCAAAAAGTCTTTTACAATTGAATTAAATACTATAAAAGGGGCTGTCTCATCAACCGTTCATTGGATACAACTCTAATTAAAATA
>CAYJNB010000331.1:0-2086 GCA_964371205.1 uncultured Treponemataceae bacterium | reverse complement strand
TAGTCTTATTCCGCTCAGATTGTTTTTTTTCCATACGCATATTTTTGCACAAGAGTCAAAAATATGCAATAAGCCTTAGTTTTTTACAACCCCTATTCGTGTAGCTTCAAGCGTATCGGTATCTGTATCTAGATAGTGAACAGTTATCCAATCGCCAATAGTAACGTCGGTAAGCTCAATCGTGTTTACTTCACGTTGATTCTGAGGACGAGAATCTCTTGCAGGACGCTCACCGTTTTCGCGCGCTTCTTGAAGTTCATCACGTCGCTCCTCACGTTTTTCCATCATTTCTGATACATCAATAAGTTTTGCAATTGGTGTTACAAAAACTTTAAAAGTCTCGCCATCGGCATCTTTTACGGTAAGTATGTTTGATTTTTCATCTACAGAAACAACGGTTCCCACTTTTATTTCTGTGTTACCTGCCCTGTCACCTCTATACTCACCATGTTGCATAGTATGCATTCTCGGTTGACTGTTTGGCATTCGCTGCTGGTGATGATTACCATTGCGTTGTGCAAAAATAACTCCACTTCCTGCAATTATTAATACGCTAATTACAGCTACCATTCTTTTTTTCATATAAACTCCTTAGTATTTGCCCAGGGGCATTTTTTAATGTTACCTAGAGTATACTCAACAGCAGTATTGCAAACATTAGAGCAAGATTAAAATTAGATTAGAAAATAAAAGGACTTTCTCGAAAACTGAACTACTTTTAATCTTTTTTTAATGTACGTATTGGAGTTTTGTTGTATACTGTAGTTGGATATGAAAAAATTGCTTATTCAACAAAAAAATATTCTCTTAGTTTTTCTCATTTTGCTTGGAGGGATAACGCTCTTAGAAGCACAAGAAAGACCTACCGGTCCACGCCCATCTCCTACACATCCACATTATCGTGGTCGCCGTATGATGGAAGACCCTACCCTTCTAGATTCGCAGAAATCTTTTTATATAGAACATATCATTGCAAAACAAACTAAAAAAGGGCCTGTTTTTATACTTATTTTCAACCTTCCCATTAACCCT
Organism: uncultured Treponemataceae bacterium; assembly: GCA_964371205.1. Lineage (GTDB taxonomy): Bacteria > Spirochaetota > Spirochaetia > Treponematales > Treponemataceae > CAYJNB01. The sequence goes on along the minus strand of CAYJNB010000331.1, from coordinate 1,054 downwards.
CTTTCAATTAAACCACACAATGTTGTTATAAATGGAAAAGAGCTTCCTGCAGAAACCCCTTTTAGATTCAATAAGGCAGGCAACTTTTTAATGTTTCCAATTCCGCTACAATTCTTACAAGATTCAAGTAATTTTGACTTTTTTAAAACCTTAGCAGAAAATCAAGAATTAGAAATAGAAGCACGCACCATTAACCTGCAGATTACAGAACTTCTTTCATTTAACGGAAAACCTTTGGAGGATAAAAGACACCATGACTGAAACAATTTTGCTGGTGGAAGATGAAAAAAACATTGTTTCTTTTGTACGCCCCGAACTTGAGCACGAAGGATACGCCATAACTGTTGCAGAAAATGGCCGCGATGCAGTTGCTCTTTTTGAGGATTTACTCAGAATGAACACTCCGCCAGGCATTGTTTTGTTAGATATTATGCTCCCCGAGCTAAACGGCTTAGAAGTTCTGCGACGAATCAGAAAATTATCGACTGTGCCGGTAATTATGCTTACAGCTCGAGGCGAAACCTTCGACAAGGTTAGCGGTTTGGATGCAGGAGCCGATGACTACATTACGAAACCCTTTGCTATTGAAGAACTTCTTGCCAGAATGCGTAGTATACTTCGACGAAAGCAACCGCAAGCAGAAGCGAGCACCATACAACAAACAGGGCACGAAGAAAACGTGCTATATTTTGCCGAGCTAAGGCTTGATTTAAGCCGTGTCGAAGTTACTATGCAAGACAAAATCATTCAGCTTACAAAGACCGAATTTAGCCTTTTACACTTTCTTATGCAGCATCCGGGTGAGGTGCTTTCGCGCGATAGAATAATTCAAGCCGTTTGGGGAGAGGAGCACTACATTGATGAAAACTCTGTCGATGTATACATTCGCTACCTACGCTCAAAAATTGATGATGCCTTTGGTGTACAATACATTAAAACTGTTCGCGGGAGTGGGTACACACTCAAAGAGAACGCTGTATGAAGTCGGGCATTTCACGGAAAATTGCATTTCTCTTAACAGCCTGTATTTTTTGTAGTATTCTCGCCTTTTCTG
>CAYJNB010000330.1:0-2087 GCA_964371205.1 uncultured Treponemataceae bacterium | reverse complement strand
GCAAAAACATTTAATTCTCTTTTTGAGCGACTGCAAGCCGAGTTTGAAAGAGAGAAAGTTTTTGTCTCCGATATTTCTCATGAATTGAGAACACCACTTGCCGTACTTTTGGGGCATATTGACCTTTTGCGTCGATGGGGAAAAAACGATCCTACCGTAGCAGAAGCTTCCTTGGAAACACTGTACACCGAAGCGCGCTCAATGCAATCGCTCATCGAGAATATGCTCTTACTTTCTAAATCGGAACAGCATTTTGAAGTTGTCTTTGAAAAAGTATCGCTATTTATGCTATTACAACAAGTTATTGAATCAACAAACCTTATTCAGCCAGATATACACTTTGAGCTCAATTGTGCAGAAGATGCTTACATTCAGTCGAACAAAGATATTCTTTTGCAAGTGCTACGCATTGTAGTTGATAACGCAATTCGCTATTCGCCAAATAAGGCCTTTATTGCTTTGCACGTTGAACAAAAGCCAGAGGTAACGCAATTAATCATTCGCGACAGAGGTATCGGTATTAGCTCAAAAGATTTGCCCCATGTTTTTGAGCGGCTCTATCGTGCAGATAAGTCGCGTAATAGGCAGACAGGAGGTAGCGGTCTTGGACTTGCAATTGCAAAAAGTCTGCTCGCACGCATACAAGCCGAAATAAAAGCAGAAAGCCCCACCACACATGATGATGAGACTTCCGGAGGGACTGCCATGGTAATTACCTTTTCTGACAGTGCAATCAATTAGTTATCGATAAAAAAATATGCTTTGCAAATACCCATAACCTTCTTCTTGCATCTTATTAAATGGGACAAAGCGCAAAGCAGAACCGTTCATGCAATAACGTAAACCTCCTGCTTGTGACGGTCCATCATTAAAAACATGACCAAGATGACTGTCTCCAGCGCGACTTCGAATTTCCACACGTTCCATACCCAAACTACTATCTGTATGTTCAACAACAACCTCTGGAGTAATTGGCTTGGTAAAGCTTGGCCAGCCACTCCCTGAGTCATACTTATCAAGAGAAGAGAAAAGAGGCTCTCCCGTTACAATATCAACATAAATGCCGTGCTCTTTATTGTTATTATATTCGTGACTAAACGCATACTCTGTTCCGCTATTTTGAGTAACATCATATTGCAATTCAGTTAGCAATTGTTTTAGCTCTGCATCTGTAGGTTTAACATAATCTTCTGATCGAATAAATTGTGCAACATTTCCGCTCGCATTCAAATCAATGTGGCAATAACCATCTACATTCTTTTTTAAATAATCTTGATGATAGTCTTCTGCCAGATAAAAATTATCAATTTGTTCAATTTCTACAACAATTGCTTTTTGGTAGTTTTTTTGCTCTGCAGCAACCCTATCTTGAATAACATTCTTATCTTTTTCATCAACATAATAAATTCCTGTACGGTACTGTGTTCCCACATCGTTACCTTGCTTGTTCAAACTTGTGGGATCAACAACCTTAAAATACGCTTCTAAAAGCGTTTCTAAGCTCACTTGTCGCGCATCATAATCGAGACGAACTGTTTCCGCATGCCCCGTTCCGTTATAAATAACTTCTTGGTATGTCGGATTTTCTGTATCTCCATTTGCATATCCAGAAACCACATCATACACGCCCGGAATGCGCGCAAAATATTCTTCTACACCCCAAAAACATCCACCTGCTAAATAAATAGTAGATAAAGCCTCTCCATCAGCTGCTTTTTGTAAGCGAGAAGCTTGAATAGGGGGAACTTTTTCTTTATTCATCGATTTTTCCTCTGCTTGTTCAGTTTTACTTATATCCGCTTGTGGAGCACAGGCAGCAAAGAAACTTACCATCAAAAATGCTCCTACTAACCATAATTGTCTTTTTCTCAATTGACACCTCCTGCTAGGTTTGAGATACTGTATCTTGAATATACTAAGATTTTTAGAAAAGTCAAACGAACAAAACTTACTTGAGTTTACTTTTTCTAAAAATTATGTTAGTATTAATGTACTAAACAATACGTTCACGTTTGATGAATAGGAGATTAACATGTCATTAGAAGATAAAGTAAAAGAAACATTAGACCTTGTGCGCCCTCAATTAC
>CAYJNB010000329.1:0-2087 GCA_964371205.1 uncultured Treponemataceae bacterium | reverse complement strand
TCGATACCAGGAATCATATTCATAACAGCTACACCAAAGAGGGTAAAGAATACACCAAATTGTGAAGCACCACCCAAAAGGGCTGTTCTAGGGTTTGCAATGAGTGGACCAAAGTCTGTCATAGCACCAATACCCATAAAGATAAGCATTGGGAAGAACTCGTTCCCTACACCCATATCGTAGATAAGGCGTAAGAATCCGTGTCCTTCTGCATACATACCACCACCAGGGATGTTTACAAATACGGTACCAAACCCAATTGGAATAAGTAGCAATGGCTCAAACCCTTTTCCAGCACCCAAATAGATGATAAGGAAACCGATTAAGAGCATTATAAGTCTTTTTAATCCTGAAACAGTTGTTAATTCAGTAGGATCTACTAAACCAGGAACTTGTTCTGATCCGTTAATGAACGAATTAATACCTGTATTCTCTACTGTATTTCCTAAAAATTCTGTAACAGAAATATTTGGAACATGTTCAGAACGCTCGATTTTAGCAGTGTTCATTGTGCGCCAAGAAGCAACTTCGCCCTCAGCTCCACTTGCAAATACAGTTGGAATCATTGAATACACAAAGAAAACTGCCATAAGTGCAAGTGTAATATTTAGAACATGCTTTTTCTTATTTTTTTCGTTAAGCATACTATTTGACCTCTGCGATTGCTTGGCCTGCAGAAACTTGTGTACCTGCAGCAACTAAGAAGTGAACGGCACCGTTAGAAGCAGCCTTAATTTCTAATTCCATTTTCATGGATTCAATCATCATGATTGTTTGACCTGAAGTTACTGCGCTTCCTTCTGCAACTACGTGCTTAAGGAGAGTACCAGCAACAGGAGCTGCAACAGTTGCACCACCAGTAGAAACAGGGGCAGCAGCAGGAGCGGCTTGTACAGGAGCTGCAGCTGCAACAGGAGCACCACCGCCGATTGTTGCCAATACTTGGCCGGCAGCTACTTGTGTTCCAGGAGCTACTGAGAATTCAATAGGTCCAGAAGCTGTTGCTTTAACTTCGAGTTCCATTTTCATAGATTCGATCATCATTACTGTTTGGCCTTCTGTTACGTTTGTGCCTGCAGCAACAACGTGTTTAAGAAGAGTACCAGCTACAGGAGCTGCTATGTTTGCACCACCGGTTGCACCGCCAGCTACAGGAGCAGCTGCTGCACCAGGAGCTTTAAATGCTACATTGTATGCTGTACCGTTTACGTTTACAGCCATTGTATCGCCTGCAGGTCCTGCAGTTACGTTATAATCTGTACCGTTTACGTTTACTACGTATGAACCACCTTCTGATGCAGCTGCACCAGCGGCTTTTGGAGCTTCGAAAGAAACAGGGCCCTTAGCACGTTCTGCAAAGAACTTTGGAGCTACTTTTGGGAACATTGCATAAGTAAGAGTATCTTCTACACTACCGTCTGCACCGTTTTCTTTAGCTTCTACAACCATTTTATCCCATTCGTTAGTAATTAAGTCAGCTGGGCGACAAGTAATGACTTCATCATAACCCATTTGTTTTAGTGCTTTTTCTTGTAGTTCTTTGTTAACTTCACCTGGAGTTGCACCATAGCGACCTGTTACTAAGTCACATGTTTCACCAGTAAGTTTTGCATAACGACCGAATAATACGTTAAATACAGCTTGTGTACCAACAATTTGACTGGTTGGTGTAACAAGTGGAATATAACCACAGTCTTTTTGTACCAATTGAATTTCTTTAAGAACTTCGTCCATCTTATCTGATGCACCTTGTTCTTTAAGTTGATTTTCTAGGTTAGAAAGCATACCACCAGGGATTTGAGATGCTAAGATACGAGTATCTGCACCGAGGAAGCTTGATTCAAACTTTCCGTACTTTTTGCGTACATCGCGGAAGTATGCAGCAATTTCTAGTAATGGATCGATTTCGAGACCTGTGTCGAATTCTGTTCCTTTAAAGATTTCTACCATTGTTTCTGTAGGACTGTGAGAAGTACCCATAGCCATAGAAGATATTGCTGTATCGAGAATTTCTGCTCCAGCTTCTGCAGCCTTTGTTAATGTTGCAACAGAAAGACCTGTTGTAGCATGTGAGTGAATTTCGATTG
>CAYJNB010000328.1:0-2099 GCA_964371205.1 uncultured Treponemataceae bacterium | reverse complement strand
TTTAAGAGGAATTAGTATGGCATTTAATTTAGAAATGTATCCCGTAACCTATATTGCGTCTTACGATGCACAAGCGGGAAAATGGAATGAGCAGTTTATCGAAACTGATACCATTACGTATGAACAGTTGCAAGCAATGAGCGATGCACAAAGAACAGAGGTGTTCTTAAAACGTAACCGGTTTGATCTTCCATTGGTCAACTATTCCACACAATATGGGCTTGGTTGTTTTGAAGGAATGAAGGCTGTTTCTACAAAAAGTGGAGACATTGCTCTGTTCCGCCCAGACAGAAATGCCGCTCGTTTTGCCTCTTCTATGAAGGCGCTTTATTCCCCGGCTTTTCCCGAAGATATGTTTGTAAATGCTTGTACTGAATTTGTTCGTCGCAATGCGGCTTTGGGGTATATTCCGTCTTACAATGCCGAATGGGAAAAAGACAATTTTGCAAGTGCTTCTGCTTCTTACATGAGACCATTTATGTACAGCGAAGCAGGAATTGGAATCGGTGTTTCAGCCTCTCCATATGTAATTATCTGTGCCACAACTGTTTCTTCCTACTTTAAAGGTGGAAACACAAAGGCAACTACTACAAAACGCATTCGCGCAACAGAAAATGGAACTGGTTGGGTAAAATGTAATTCAAATTATGTGCTTTCTGCATTGGCAAAAAAAGAAGCCGAAGCCGAAGGTTTTATGGAAGTAATTTTCTTAGATGCAAAAGAACGCAAATATATAGAAGAAGGTTCTTCTTGCAATATTTTCTTTCACTTAAAAAACGGTGAATTAGTAACTCCCGATTTGGGCGACACTATTTTGCCCGGTATTACACGTAGTAGTATAATTGACCTTGCACGCGACGAGGGAGTTACTGTTGTTGAACGTAAAATCTCGATTGATGAGGTTATGAGTGATGCACAAGCTTGTTTTGTAACAGGGACTGCAGCAGGTATTACTCCAATCGAAAGTATTACCCATAACGGTGTTGAAGCAGTGTTTAATGACCGCAAACCCGGTGCGCTTGGCGAAAAGCTACAACGCCGCTTAAAGGGTATTCAATATGGTTCGGTAACAGATGATTTTAATTGGAATTTCAAAGTATAAGCGGATAAAATATAACAATTTGGTAAAGCTTGTTTAATATGCTCAATGAGCTTGAGAGCAGGCTTTTATTTTAGAATAGATATTTGGAAACCTTTTAAATCTGAAGTTTTTAGAGGTGCCCTATTTAGGAGATAGACATGAAAAAACGAGCGCTCATTAGTGTTTTTTATAAGGATGGTATTTTAGACCTTGCAGGTGCATTACACGCTGCTGACTGGGAAATTCTTTCTACCGGTGGAACTGCAAAATACCTAACCGATAACGGGATACCTGTAATTGATGTAAGTTCTGTAACTGGTTTTCCAGAATGCCTTGATGGAAGAGTAAAAACCTTGCATCCCAAAATTCATGCTGGTTTGCTGGCATTGCGAGACAACAGTGAACACATGAAAACGCTTGACGATTTAGAAGTATCTACTATTGATTTGGTTTGTGTAAACCTCTATCCATTTTTTGAAAAAGTACAAGCTGGACTTAGCTTTGAAGAAACCGTTGAGTTTATTGATATTGGGGGCCCTTCAATGTTGCGCTCTGCAGCAAAGAATTTTCAAGATGTTGCTGTTTTAATTGATCCAACAGACTATGCTTCTGTTATCGATTATCTTGCAAAAAGCAAAGATAAGCTTAATATGCCTCTTGAGTTTCGTAGAACACTTGCAGCAAAGGTGTTTAATGCAACTTCTGCGTATGATGCTGCTGTTGCTCGTTTTATGTTTGGCGCAACTGGGACAGAACAAACAAAACCAGTTCAATCAGAAGACAATCAAGCTTTTCCCGAATATTTTACCGTCCCACTCAAAAAAGCACAAGATTTACGCTATGGCGAAAACGGACATCAAAAAGCAGCACTCTATGTTACTGCAGATACTAAGGGCGCTTTTGGTGGCATGAAGCAATTACAAGGCAAAGAACTTTCTTACAATAATATTCGCGACTTAGACGTTGCATGGAAAGCCGTTTGTGCTTACGAAAAAAATGTAAAAACTGCCGGCGCAAA
>CAYJNB010000327.1:0-2112 GCA_964371205.1 uncultured Treponemataceae bacterium | reverse complement strand
TATAAAAAAAGAGACTCCCGCAGCAGTTGGGAGTCTCTTTGAGAATTGAAATGTAAAGAAAAGTCTTTGTTTTACAAAGGCTTTTTTAATCTACACAAATAATTGTGCTATTCTATCTGCATACAGCTCGCGGATTTTGTGGCGCATAATTTCTTGTTTAATAGAAAGTTCCACTCCTAATTCAAAAGCTTTTGGTAAAAGTTCAAAACGGTTAATAACTTCAAAGGCTCTAAATCCGTTCTTAGAAGAAATATGAGAGCGAATTTCTTGAGAAAAAAGTGCTTTTACTTCTTCTTTTTGTAATAATTCTTCATATGAAGTAAACGAAATACTGTGTTCGGCTGCATATGCGCATACTTCATCTTCGGAAGGAACAATAAGAGCTCCCAAATAGCGTTGGTCTATACCCTTTTCGTTTTGACCTACAACCATGGAAGAAATTATATAGCGTGACTCATTCAGAGCCATTTCTATAGGTAGAGGTTCAATATTCTCTCCTCCACGTAAAACAATGGTATCTTTCATTCTACCGCGTAGAGCAAGTTCTCCATGAATAGTGAGTTTTCCAATGTCGCCTGTATCGAGCCATCCGTCGCCTTTCATTACTTCTGAGGTTAGATCGTCGCGCTTGTAATAGCCTTTCATAACGATACCACCACGAACTTGCACAACGCCTTTTTGTCCGGCAGGAAGAGGGTTTCCGTTTTCGTCAACTATACGCACTTCTACTCCACGGATTGGACTTCCAACAGTACCAAAAATAGGACGATAAGAAGGACGAAGAGAAACAACAGGTGCAGTTTCTGTTAAACCATACCCTTCAATTATGTTTACGCCTACAGCCCAGAAAAACTCATCTACAGCTGGAGGAAGAGCTCCACCGCCAGAAATTCCGCTAGTAAAGCTTGTTCCCAGCTTTGCACGAATTTTCTTAAAAACAAGTACTCCTCCCAAGGCCTTAAACGGAGCCAAGAGAAGCCAGAGCCAGCCAAGGCAAATCGCATATAAAAAGTGATTTTGCTTAGTAAATTCAGCTTGCTTACCAAAAATTTTTCGGTCTATTTTACTGTGAAGAATAGCAATATTTACAAAGAAAGTGAATAAAGCCAGAGTAATACCACCGGTTTTACGCATGGCTTTAAAAATGCCGTCATAAATTGCTTCAAATACGCGTGGTACGGCCGGCATAAGCTGCGGATTAAGGGTTTGAAAATCAGCCAATAAAACACTTCCCACCGGTTTTGAATAACAAACTGCTGTAGCACCATTAAGGATTACATATTCGCATATACGCTCAAATGAGTGCCAAATCGGTAAAACACACAATGCTTTATCTCCCGGATGTAGAGAAACTCTTTCTGGTAGTTCGTCTAACTGTGTTAAAAAGTTTCCATGAGAGAGCATAACACCTTTTGGCTCCCCAGTTGTTCCGGAAGTAAAAATAATACTTGCTAACTCGTCCCATTCACCTTTTTCAAGTTCTGCTTCAACAGCGCCACTGTTTTTTTCGCGATATGTTTTTCCAAAAGAAACAATTTCGTCAAAAGTATAAACGGTAAAACCGGCCTTTTTTGCTTCTTCAAGAGCGCTTTCTTGTGGTTGCTCAAAACAAATAAAAGTTTTTAACTTAGGCATGTTTTTTTTCAAAGAAATAATTCTAAGCAAAAGAACTTCGTTTTCTACTGCACAGATTTCGCATTCAGAAAAGGAGAGAATATAGCTTAAGTCGCTTTCGGAGGTATCCGAACCACGTGGAACATCAATTGCTCCAATAGAAAGGAGACCCATATCAAAAAAGGACCATTCTTTGCGGTTATCAGAAATTAAACCAATTCGATCAGCTCTTTTTACGCCAATGTCTAAAAGTCCTGCTCCTACGGTAAGCGCTATATCGTAGTAATATGAAAAAGTATTATGCTTAAAATCTTCTTTATCGGTTCTAAAATAATGAGAAGGCGTGTCGGGATGCTCTTTTGCCACACGCTGTAAAAGTTTTGGAAGTGTTTGCTCCATAATTATCTAACCTCTTTATTTAAACAAATAGTCAAAATTTGTCATTTTGACTATTATAAAAGGAAAATGAACTTTTTGCAAGAATAAGTTTACAAAAAA
>CAYJNB010000326.1:1868-2115 GCA_964371205.1 uncultured Treponemataceae bacterium | reverse complement strand
ATAAAAAATATTTATGATGGATATTAAAAAAGTAGGTATTGTTGGTCTTGGAGCGATGGGTAGTGTATATGCGTATCATATTTTAAGCAAAAATACAGAAATCGAGTTATATGGGATTGTAAAGAATATAAGTCAGTATAGTACTCTTACAATAAACGATAAAAAAATTGAAGTTAACTGTATAGATTATTCTTATGAACCGGATAAAGCTTTTGATTTAATTTTTATTATGGTTAAATCATATCAA
>CAYJNB010000326.1:0-1835 GCA_964371205.1 uncultured Treponemataceae bacterium | reverse complement strand
CTTAATCTAGCTCCTTTTGTTGGAGAGGATACGATTATTATGTCTTTTTTAAATGGAGTTAGCAGTGAGCAAAAGCTAGCGGCTGCTTTTGGCCCAGAAAAGATAATTTATTCAACAATTATTAGTGCAGATACATTTAGAGAAGGTGCAAAAGTTATTTTTAACAAACTTGGCACAGTATATTTTGGAGAACAAAATGGCATAAGAAGCCAGAATATAAAAAGACTAGAGTATTTTTTTGGAAGCTGTAAAATAGACTATAAGTATTGTGATTCTATTACACTTCAATTGTGGCGCAAGTTGCTTATAAATGTAGGTTGTAATCAAGTTTCAACTCTTTTTCAGCTACCATATGGGGAGATGCGAAAAGATAAAAATGCTCTTAAGGTCATGGAGGATGCTCAAAAAGAGGTTGTTTTAATAGCCAATCATCTTGGAATAAACATATCTGTTGAAGATATTGAAATATGGAAAAAAGAACTAGCAGTGTTATCGTCTAAAGGACGTTCTTCTATGTTACAAGATTTTTGGGCAGGGAGAGACTTAGAGCTTGATATTATGGGTAAGTACATTTGTGATATGGGAAAAACTATCGGCATTCAAACACCAATTAATAACATGTTAGTCATCGAGTTAGAAAAAATGGTAGTTGAGCGAAATAACAGAAATAATAAACAGAAGATTAATGATCCAAAGGAGCTTGCTAAAGTTATTCGTCTAGAAATTATTGGCCAATCATATAAAACAGGAGATAAACTTTCTGAAAATGTTTTAACTAAGCGCTTTGGCACAAATAGATCGGTGGTGCGTGCGGCTTTGCAAATACTAGTAAGTGACGGCTTAGTCATTACGCTCGAAAACGGACGAAGAGAGGTAGCAGAGTTTTCTGCTCGACAAATTCAAGATTTATATAATTTTAGGTGGCTTATAGAAAAGCAAGCTGTAGATATCCTTATAAAAGACAGCAAAAGAAAAAATACAATTTTCCCATTAATCACAAATGTACTTATGGAAATAGCAAACTATGACAATCAAGATTCAACAGATATTGGTTGGTTTGAGTTTGACATAAAATTTCATTATGCCTTAGTTGCCTCAACCGGAAACTTGTTTTTAACAAATGCATGGTCAAGTAATGCTAATTTGTTTTATGCCCTTATGGTTTTTAATAGTTCCAAGGGATATATAGAAGCCTATACAAGTGAATTTTATGAAAAGCACCGAAAGCTATATGAAATGTTGTTAACTGATAGTACAAGTTGTATTGAAGAGTTAAAAAAACACATTATCGATGCAGAAGTAATAGCAAACACCGTTATGGAGGTAATAAAACTAAAAAAAGAGTAGTAGTTCAACATAAAGTGTTAACACTTTATATAAAAATGTTGACATATTATTTTTCCTCATTTATAATGAACTTATGTTTATTCAATTCGTATAGGAGGAAAAATGAAAAAACATTTAGTAATTTTATTATCAGGGTTACTTGCACTTTCAATAAATCTGTAGCAGAAGAATCAAAAACTGAAACAAAAATGTTAACTGTTTCACACGTATTTGCTACTGATCATCCAGTTGCTGTAGCGTATGATGAAGCAGCTGCAGAGTTGTTAGAAAAAACAGATGGCAGATATGGGCTTACAGTGTATCCAAATGGGACTTATGCTAACTATAATGATAGTATAACCTCTGTTCAAATGGGCGATGTGGATATTGCTAGTTTAGATAGCGCTTCTAACTGGCTTGAGGCAGCAGGTGTTTTATTAGCACCATATGCTTTCGATTCATATGACCACTGGAAAAATTTTAAAGAAAGTGATTTACGTGAAGAAATT
>CAYJNB010000325.1:0-2117 GCA_964371205.1 uncultured Treponemataceae bacterium | reverse complement strand
TCGGTTATAGCACTTTTTTCGGTAATTTCGAATACAATATCTTCTGCGTTTAATTCGTACTCTTGTAATTTTTGCATGGTAAATCCGCTTTTTAGCTGTGGAGAACGAATAGTATGAGGGTCAAAATTAAGAAAGAGTTTTGAATTGCTTGGTTTGTTACGCGCTTTTTTTAATGCTCGAGTTCGACAAAGCATTTCAAATTCCCAGAGTTTGTTTTGTTCAGAGGCAACTATGAATACAGATTCTATACCGCCCGAAAACGATTCAATTGCAATACGACTGAGAGCTTCGTAGGCAAATATTGCTCCGTCAGAAAGAGATACGATAGGTTGAAATAATGTAGTTATAGCATTCTCTTTTAGTACTGCTTCAAGTGCTTCGTAGGAATTCATAGTAAATCCTCATATAAAGTGTAAAAATGTTTTAAGTAGCAGTCATTAAGTATCAATTACACTCTTTATATCAGAGTAATGCAATAAATAAAGCAAACTTGAGTAAATTTTCTGTAAATTTAGTTTTTTTGAGGAAATCTGTTTAGTGCAGCCTGTGCATGGGCTTCGAGCCCTTCTGCCTTTCCGATAAGGTATGCTGCATGTGCGGCTTTTTGAAGTCCTGCTTTTTTTTGAGCTTCTACAGAAGTGGACTCGATAGTTTTAAGTACCGTACATGTTTTAAGAAAGTGCCGCACCGAAAGGCCTCCGGTAAAGCGAGCAGAACCGCTAGTTGGCAGTGTGTGGTTGAGACCGGCTGAATAATCGCCGAATACTTCTGCTGCAATGTGTCCTACAAAGAGGGAGCCGTAGTTGTGTACGCTTTTTTCGAGCGCGTTGCGCAGCTCCCCTGCATCTAAGGCAAGTTCTAAGTGTTCAGGTGCTTTTTTATTTGCAATTTCTACTGCTTGCTCTGCGGTTTCGGTGAGTATTATACAACTGTGATTTTTTATGCTTTCTTGAGCTGTTTTTGCGGTAGCGAGTGTTTGTAACTGTTTGTCTATTTCTTTTTGTACAGATTTAGCCAGTTTTTTTGACCAGGTAACTAAAACCGCTTGTGCTTGCACATCGTGTTCTGCTTGAGCGAGTAAGTCTGAGGCAACCCAATCGGGGCGTGCACTGTCATCTGCAATAATGAGCACTTCGGTGGGACCTGCAAGCATGTCGATACCGGCATCCCCAAATATTTGACGCTTTGCCTCGGCTACAAAGGCGTTTCCGGGGCCGGCAATTACGTCGGCGCGCGGAATGCTTTTTGTGCCATACGCCATTGCCCCGATTGCTTGTGCGCCACCGATAGCAAAGACTCTCTCTACACCGCACAAAGAAGCAGTTGCAAGAATTCCTTCGTCTGCAAATGGCTCTCCTTGCTTTGATGGATGTGGGCGCGGTGGGGTACATAGTATTATGTTTTTTACGCCGGCTGCAAGGGCAGGGCTTACACCCATAATAACAGTCGAAAGAAGAGGATAGCGCCCTGCCGGCACATAAATTCCTGCAGTCTGTACCGGAATGGTCTTTTGTGCGGTAATCATTCCGCTATGAATTTCTGTCTCAAAATCGGTAAAGCATTCTCGTTGTTTTTTCGCAAAGGTGAGTGCAGCATTAAACGAAAGTTGTAATGCGTTGTATAATGCAGGATTTTTTGCTTTAAGATTTTGTTCGGCTTTTTGCAAATCTTCTTTTGGAATTTCAAAGGTCTCTAATGCTATTTTATCAAATTGTGTTACATATTCGACTAAGGCTTTGTCACCGCGACTGTGTACATTCTGCAGTATGGTAGATACCGTTGATTCAACAGTTGTATCAACCGTTCGTTTCGAACTATAAAATGAATTCTCAAGTTCGGTGTAATTGATAATCTTTATGCTATCCATACGCTTAGTTCCTCTCTTTAGACTTGTGTCGTCTTAGCTGCTTACAAATTGTAGTTAGATTTACGCTTATTTTTTGTGACGCTTGTCTAATTCGTTGAGTATATCTTTCCAGTCAATATTTTGCTTGTACATAAGAACGCTTAAGAAATAAAACAAGTCTGCAAATTCCCAAATATAGTCTTCACGTGTTTCTGCCTCGTCGGTAAGCTCTTCGGCTTCTTCCATAATTTTTTCGCGTACACGAGTGTCA
>CAYJNB010000324.1:0-2141 GCA_964371205.1 uncultured Treponemataceae bacterium | reverse complement strand
CAAGTCCTCAGGCAATTCCGCTGGGGGCAGCGTGCACCGCGTCTTCGCTCAAGACGTATTTTGGAAAAGATGCAGTAAAACTCGTTGCAGTTTCGCCCGAAGAAGCAAAAACACGCAATACAACAGTAGAACAATTACTTTTTGAACAGATTCGCTCACTGCTTAGCAAAAGCACAGAATACGATGCACTATTTATTGGTTTTTCGACCTATGTATGGAATGCCCCCTCTTGTGCTGCTTGTGTTGAACTTTTAAAAACATCTAAAAACAAACCAACTATTTCAACAACCTACTTTGCAGGTGGGCCCTCTGCAAATACAGAAAACTATTTTGCACACTACGATTTTACCTTCAACGGCGAAGGTGAGTTTCTTGCGGATTTTTTAATCGCCGAAAAATATTGTGCAGCACCGATAAAAAATCAAAATACGCAAGATAATCGCTATGTTTCGCCCTGGCTCGATGGTACGCTTGCACCGGCAGAATACAACGGCGTGTTATGGGAACTGGAGAGAGGATGTCCCTACGCATGCACTTACTGCGAAGAAGCCCTTTCGCCAAACAAGGTGAGACATTCCTTTGACCTTACACGGCTCGAAAAAGAAATTGATTTTTTTGCTTCGGTAAATGTACCGCAAGCATTTGTACTTTCTCCATCATTTACTGCGAGCAAAGAAAGAGCATTAGCAATTCTTGCCCTTATGGCAAAAAAATTGCCAAATGCTCACTTTCAAATAGAGGCGAGAGCTGAACAGCTTGACCCTCAATTAGTAAAGGCATTTAGTAAAATAATTTGTTCCTTGCAAATTGGATTACAAAGTGCTAACGAAAAAGTGCTTAAAAATGTAGGAAGAGCTTTTAACCGCAAAGAATTTAGCAGAAAAATTGCCTTATTGAATGAAAACGGCATAGTGTTTGGATTGGATTTAATGTACGGCCTACCCGAAGATACTCTCCCCTCTTTTAAAGATAGCTTAGAGTACGCCCTTTCACTCTACCCCAATCATTTGGATATATTTAGGCTTTCTGTATTACCAAATACAAAACTCCATTCGCAAGCGGCTGGTTTTGGCTTACAATTTGATAGTGAACCACCACATCTTGTACGCTGCACTCCAACTTTTTCTAAACAAGACTTAAAGAGTGCCGCAGAGCTTGCCTTTGCCTGTACAACATTTTATTCTGCTGGACGTGCTGTTCCGTGGTTTAAAGCAGTTTTACAGCCGCTCAAAATTCGCTCTGTGCAGTTTTTAGCAGACTTTGCAGAATGGCAGCGCTGCAATAATTGCAGTAGCGAACACATAGCCGACCCATATCTTTTACCGCATGCAGATGTTGAAAAAATGCAATTATCATTTTTAGAATTAAAATATGCAGAAAAAAACCTAGAAAACGTCTTTCCCATTATTCAAGACATAGTACGCTTAAATGGCGCACTATCGCGCATTGTAGGCGATGGCACAGAATCAATTATAGGTTTATCCTATCATCCCGAAGATGTTCTTGAAGCCTGCGCCTATAACCTTGTGCACTTTGCCGAAGAGGCCTACATGGAAGAACACACTCTACGCATCTTTGCCGGAAGCGATGGCCCCGACATGGAAATATTGTAGTGTTAGAAAGATCAAGTCTACAAAAAGAGCAATCCAAAAATTCCAAGCGGTAGTAGATAGGCAGCGAACCATGCGAGTTTTCCGTTTTGCACTAGTTTCATTAAAAATGCAAGACACACAATTCCGGTAACAAAGGCGGCAACGCAACCTGCTACAATGGGTGCAAGCGGAACGTGCTGGCTCAGTTCAGAAAGGTAGCGTAGCTCGAGTACAAAAGCTCCTAATATTGCCGGAATAGAAAGCAAAAACGAAAACTCGCCAGCAGTTTTTCGGTCAATGCCTGCAAGTAAACCGGCAGAAATGGTAATACCTGAACGCGAAATACCAGGAAATACGCCTACACCTTGTGCAAGCCCAATAAGTAAACCTTTAAGAAGCGGAACAGTCCCTTCAGTTTGTGTAGTTTGAACTGCATGTTTCTCTTGCTGTCTTTTTGCCATAACAGAAGAAAAAATCAATAATCCTGCTGTTATAAAAAAGTTTATGCAAATAAAGGGAATAGGAAGCGTTTCTACAATATCTTTAAGC
>CAYJNB010000323.1:0-2146 GCA_964371205.1 uncultured Treponemataceae bacterium | reverse complement strand
GCAATATTTTTAACAAAACCGGTGGTAACATGGGTGTTTCAGGTTCTGTAGCACGCATGTTCTCTCGCGCAGGTGTTATTGAATACGATGCAGAAGTTGTAAGCGAAGATGACGTAATGGAAGTTGCTCTAGAAGCAGGAGCACAAGATGTAGAAGCAGAAGACGGTATTATTACTGTTACTACAGATCCTAACGACTTTGCAGGTTGTTTAGAAGCATTGCAAGAAAAAGGTTTTGAATCTCTTTCTGCAGGAATTTCTATGGTTCCTTCAACATATCAAGAAGTAGATGTAGAAACAGCACAAAAAGTTGACAAACTTACTGACAAACTAGAAGATGACGAAGACGTACAAAACGTATACACTAACGTAGAATATCCAGAAGGATACGAAGGGTAAGTGTTTAAACGCCGAATTTTAGGTATAGATCCCGGTCTGGCATCGACAGGCTGGGGCATTATTGACGTAGAAAATAACCGCTTAAAGTGTGTTGACTACGGTACAATAGAAACAGCCGCAACAGAAGAAAAATCTGTGCGGCTTCTTTTTATTTATAACTCTCTCCTACAAGTGGTGCAAACGTATAAACCCACAGAAACTGCTATGGAAGCCCTCTATTTTGCTAAAAATGTTACAAGCGGCCTTGTGGTAGCAGAATCACGTGGAGTAGTTACACTATGTTTTGCACAGCACGCTCTTTCTCTAAGTGAATACAGTCCGTTAACTGTAAAGCAATCTGTAGTGGGGAGTTCTAAAGCAACAAAAAAAATGGTGCAAGAATACGTAAAACTTTTGCTTGGCTTACAAGTTATTCCCAAACCCGACCATGCTGCCGATGCCTTGGCGGTAGCAATTAGCCACGCTCACCATAAGGCATAATACAAAAACTATGCAATTTTCAAAGATTTTATTTTTTCAATTTACATTATGTACACTATTTTTAAGTATAGTATACACTCAAACAGACTCTCATACAGAAATAGCAGAGGAAACATATGAAAATATTGAGTCTACAAGGTCACATATTATTACAAATGACGTAAATTTAAACATTTTAGATTCAATTTTTTCTAACAATTTAATTGGACAAGTTACAAGTGTTATTTCAAATACTGGTAATCTTTTTATAGACAATGCATTATTTCAAGAAAATTCGGTTAAAAAAACAGAGACGAACCCTAACGGACTTGGTAGAGGTGCTGCAATTAGAAACTCTGGAAATGCATTTATTCAAAACACAAGATTTATAGGTAATAGTTCTCAGCATGGTAGTGCATTATATAATTTAGAATCCGGTAAGATGGAAATTATTAATGGTACTTTTACAAGCAATATAAATACAAATACTGGCTCTGGTTATGCATATGGAAGCATATATAATCAAGGCGAACTTATTGTTCGCGACTCTCTTTTTGAAAATAATAGTATGGGATCCGGTGGTGCAATATATAACGAAGGTATTGCAACCATTTATAATTCTCATTTTACCGGAAACACTGCAAATGGGCAGGGGGGAGCTATTACAAATGCAGAAAGTGGTACAATAACCATTTACAATTCAGTGTTCGACAGTAATAATGCAAGAGGTGCCTCTGCCGCAATAAATAGTACCTATGGTGGTAATGTTAACCTTATAGGCACTACTATAAAAAATCATACGGTAATTTCTGCCGAAGGGGTTAACTACGACAGAGATAATGGTGGTGCTATGTATTTTTATGGAACCGATTATGAGCGCCGTGAAGATGGATCAATAATTTTAGATGAGAATGGACACGGGAATGTTCTGATTCCTAGTGGTCATTTGTACATTCAAGATTCGAAATTTTTGTACAATACAGTCAGTCGTGGTGGCGGTGCAATTTATAGTACAGGCTATACAACTATAATTAACTCCATCTTTGAAGGAAATGTAGCTTCGTTGGATCAAGATTTAGCTGGGACTAATGATGCTTCAACAGCCGGCGCTTTCTATGATTATAATCAAACAGGTATGCCAACTATTATAAAAGATTCCATTTTTAGAAAAAATACAGCATATACCGCAGGTGCGATTTATCATATAACAGGGCATCTTATTATTGACAGTACTTTATTTGATGCTAATTCCGGTATAGATATTGGGTTTGGAGGCGCTTTATTAAACG
>CAYJNB010000322.1:0-2148 GCA_964371205.1 uncultured Treponemataceae bacterium | reverse complement strand
TGTGTATTGCTTTTTCTCTTTTATAAGATCAAAAAAATCTTTTTCCGGTATCGGCTTTGCAAAATAATAACCTTGAGCACTATGGCAACCGAGTGATTGTAAGAATAAGGCAAGTTCTGCCGTTTCTACACCCTCGGCTATTATATTCATTTTTAAACGTTTTGCCATGCTAATTATTTCGTCGACAATAATGCGCGATTTAGCATTCTCATCATCATACTCAAAAAATACTTTGTCGAGTTTTAATACATCAGCGTCAATATTACACAACCTATTTAAAGATGAAACACCGGAGCCAAAATCGTCAATAGAAACTTTGAAACCAACTTTCTTTAACTGTTTTATTTTTTTTATAAATTTTTCTTCAGAACCAAGTATAGCGGTTTCTGTTATTTCAAGTTCTAGTTCACTTGCTTCTAAATTTGTTTCAGCTAAAATAGTTAAGAGTTGCGGTATAAGTGTCGGTTCAAGCAAGGTAACAGTAGAAATATTAACCGATAACGGCGGAATAGTATATTTTTCTTTGTTTTTTCGAATAAAGTCACAAACATGTTTAAATACATAAATATCAATAATTGATATAAAGCCGTTTTTTTCAAAAACTTCAATAAAATCTACTGGATATATAATTTCGCCTTGGGACGGAATCCACCGTATTAAGGCTTCTCCACCGCAAATTTGCAATGTTTCAAGATTTACTTTAGGTTGATAATAAATTTGAAATTCTTTATTTTCTACTGCCTTTTCCATATTAAATGTAATATTTAAGATGGAATTATAATTTTTCTTCATTATATTATCAAACACCGCAAATGTTGTTTCACGCACCGACTTTCCTGTTAAACGTGCATAATCGGCATGAGCTACTATATCAGAAAGCTTTTCGGTACAATGCTCAACAATTGTTGTTCCAAAAGATAAACTTACATTATATTGGCTTCCAAGTACTGCGCGTATACTAGGAAGTATGTAGGTATCGTGAATATATCGTATAGTGTCACCTTCTTCTACCCTTTTTAGTATAAAAAAATTCTCAGCAGTTTTGCGCGAAAAAAGTGTGGGTGTACCGGCAAAGGCCTTTTTTAATGACTCTGCTATAGCCAAAATAACATCTGTTCCATACTCCATACTAAAATAAGAGTTTATAGTTCTAAAATAGTCTATATCAAAACTAATAAACTTATACTCATTGGGTTGTGCGTTTGAAATTATTTTTTGTGCTTGCTCGTAAAAATAGGTATGAGAATCTAAGCCTGTTAAGGTGTCAGTTTGATATGCCTTTAACATTAGTCTATTTTTTTGCTCGCGAACTTTAAAGTGATACACTACAAAAACCATTGCAATAACTAAAATAAATACAACAAACACTGCCCAGTATTTTGAAATAAAGTTTGCAAAACTGTACTCAGGGTAATACACCGAATTACTAATAAAGATATCTTCGTATTCTCGAGGACTAATTCTGTCAAACATTACATTAAATATGGGAACATACTCTTTAGCTATTGATTTTGCAACACTAAAGCGAAAATTGAGCGAAAAGTCGGTTGCAAAAAGGTATTCTTTGTCATGTGGTATGAATGCATCTACGTAGGTCGAACCGGTAGAGGTGTATACTGCCATATCAATATCGCCCCGCATATATGACGAGAGCATTTCGGTAAACGAATCAAAAAAAACAACGGAATTGTTTGGAAACGTTTTATAAAATGAACTAAAGTCTGTATAGAGATATTGCGAAATACCAACTCTTTTAGACTGTGCTATTATTTCGTCTCGTGTTTGATTTGGTTTTAATTTGTCTAATGGAACTGTCGCAACCATAGGCATTTTATAATACACTTCTGTAGGTTCATAGTGTGTTAACTCGTGTCTGGTACTTCCTAATAACGATATCAACACATCAAAATTTGCATGTAAGTTCTCTTCTTCAGATAAATTATAAGGGTGATACTCCACTTCAAAATTATTTTCTGTTGCGAGCTTATCCATAAGTTCAATAAGCACACCAGCTGCATTTCCATTCTCATCTTTATAGGTAAATGGTCGGTGATTATCAACATAGCCTACTTGCAAGGGGCGTTGTCGTAATATTTTGCATTCTTTGCGGGTAAGACCTCTATGCGTTAGATTAACTGCATCTTCGTT
>CAYJNB010000321.1:0-2171 GCA_964371205.1 uncultured Treponemataceae bacterium | reverse complement strand
TTTAGCGACTTCGACTTTGCCTTTTCGGTCAACATTATTATCCTTTTGTATATAGAAATATGCATACAAAGTAGGCTCTTTGCAGTAAATACAAAATATCGCACCCTATTTTCGCATTCTCAGCTCTGTATGGAAATTCAAAACAGAAACAATACTGTAATAGAAAAATCACTTTTATGCAAAAAAGATGACAGTAATTACATCCAGCGTAATAATCCAATTTGCGGAGGAACTTTTGTCTATTTTGAAGACATTACTGAACTGAACAAAACAAAAAAGCACCTCAAAAGAATTAATGATAAAATAAAGAGAAATACCGAATTCTTAAAAATGCAAACAACCGTAAGAGCAGATAGAGCCTCTCTTGCGGCAGAAAAATTGGTATACGAAAATATTGACAGTATTTTAAATACAGAAACGCAAAAAATTGATAGCCTACTTAGTGAGCTAAAAAATGAAGTGCAGCCACATAGTCTTATAGCCCGAATAAACATATTAGTATGTTCTATAAAAAGAAAATGTATTTTACGCATAAATACACTCGACAAAAAAACACAAACAATCAGTGATTTTTTAAACTGTCTCGGAGAAATGCAAGAGTTTGCACGAGCTGTGCCTCTGCATATTACTTTTGGCTGTAGATATGCAGCTGATATCTCTATGCACGAGTCTCTTGTTATGTATGACCTTTTTTGTACCATTATTGAATTATCTGCAAGTAAAAAAGGAACAGATATCTTGGTACAACTGTACGAAGAAGATTCTTCCCTTATTTTTTCGATTATTTCTGATGCAAAAATCAACATACAATCGGATTTTCTTTGTAACAATCCTTACAAAGAAAATCTATCTGTAAAACCGTGGCATGGCTCAACAGCCTTTCTATTATCTTTTCCTAAAGGAGTCACGGTAAAATGATTATGTTTTATTTTCTGCACGAAAATATGCTACTTCTCTTGTTCTGTGCTGGTATTGTACTTATTGCAGTACAAACAATCTATATATCGCTTATTAAGCGTAATATTCAAAGAAAAATACAATTAGTAACAGAGATATTCATTCTAGGATTCGCAATAGTAAGCACAATACTCCCTATCTTTGCAAGAGAAGATCGCCGTTATGGGACTGTACTAAATATAGAACTTGCTTACGTATTATACTTCTTTAGCATACTACTTATAGTAGGAAGCCTTGTGCAAACTGTGTTGTATCGAAAAAGAGCTTTTGTTATAGTGCCTGTCTCATTACTATGCATTTTTTACACTTCATACACTACTATGTTCCTCCCCACTTATATTTTTACTCAATCCTTTCTACTCATTAGGGCAATACAAGCAACAATTAAAATACGAAAAAAGCTAAGCACCGAGATTTCTGCCTTCTCAGTGCAAGAAGGAATAGATTCATTACCAGCCGGCCTTATGTTCTTTGAAAGTGATGGCTACATCCTCTTAACAAATTCCTGCATGTTGCAGCTTATGGATCGTTTTTGTGGTAAAGAGCAGAGAAATGCACTCTTATTCTGGAATACTCTAAAATCAATGCAATTATGCACTGATAAAACACAAATTTCTACAGATAGTCTAATAATTCGTACAGAGATAGATACATGGAGCTTTACACAACGTACTTTTACAGAGCACGATACTACATATGTAGAACTTACTGCTATTGATATAACAGAGATAGATACAATGCTTTTAGAACTCCAAGAAGATTCTAAGAAACTGATGGCACAGAGAGATGAGGTTCATACACTAACAGATACTATTGTTGCCTTACGAACAGAGCAAGAATACTCGCGCATCCGCTCACAAATTCACGATGTAATGGGGCAACGACTCACAGCCTTGCAACGTTTACTTCAAAGTCAAAAAGATACGGAGCTAACTCATATAGTTCCGTTGTTGCACAATTTGGTAGAAAATATTCGCGAAGAGCGCAAAGAAAGTGCAGGAGAGATGCTCTTAGAACTGCGCTTATATTTTGAACGGGTTGGTATAAACATTAAATTAGTGGGATGCCTACCAAAAGACGATTCAGTAGCTTTTTTGTTTTTAGCAGTATTGCGAGAGGCAACAACTAATGCAGTTCGTCATGCAGGAGCTTCAAAAGTGAATGCTCAAATTGAAAAAAACAAAGACAATTATACACTAACCATTACAAATAAT
>CAYJNB010000320.1:0-2172 GCA_964371205.1 uncultured Treponemataceae bacterium | reverse complement strand
TGTTTTGAATAAAATGCACAAAGCTCTTGGTATCTAATGCCAGAGCACGGTCAAAATCTTGGGAATTTCCTTTTACATAACCTGCACTTTCAATTAGGTATGTTTCTATATCTTCTTCAAAACGTTTTTCTTTATAATCAAAATCACTCATACTCAACCCTCCATTTTTCCGGTAACAGCTTCATAAATAAGGCTTTTTTTATAGCCTGTAAGTTTTTCTAATAACGCCTCTTTTTTTGTGATTATGTCATCAATGATTGCTGTTTTTTTATCAAGAAAATCGACAATTTCTTGTTGTTCTTCAAGTGGGGGAATGCATGTAGGAAAATTTTGTATCATAGGAAGTCTAATTGAATCTACAGTTGATTTAGCATTTCCCTTTTCAATTTCTTTCCAAAAATTATTACTCAAATAGAAATGTAAGAACTTTGCACTAATTTTATTAAAATTGTGCAAATTATATACTCTTTGATGAAAGTCAAATTTTCCATTTGCATAATGAAATACTTTTCCCGCACCAACACCATCACCTGCCATCAGGATTGCTTCCCCTTCAAATCCAACAGAGTTTATTTTTTCAACTTTAGGTGATCTTACATAAAAGGGGTAATCGCCATCGTCGTCACGATCAACAGTATCTTTTGTTCCTGTTATAACATTGCACAAAAACTTTAGTCTTATGATTTCCCATCCTTCGGGAATTTCTCCAATCCATTCAATACCACTGTCACGCATAGGTACATCTTGTTTCAGTCCTTTCGTAACCGCTTCTGTAATAATGGATTGTTTTAGTTTTTTATACTTTTCGATAGTTGTTTTTGTTTTTTCTATGGTGACATCAATCTCGGCACACTTTTTATCAAGAAAATCTGCAATAGCTTTTTGTGTGGAAAGAGGGGGAAGAGCGATATTTATGTTTCCAATAAAATCTATATTTGCACGGGGCATTTTAGTCCCGTACGTGGAAGAGTCGACAATATTTATAAAAAAATGTGATTGTAATATATAATAAAGAAACCTTGGACATTTATTATATTCAAAAACAGCAAATTCACTAGAACAAAGCATCATGTTTGGCACAAAATATGTTTTTGCTAAATAAGGTCGTAGCTTTCCAAAAATGATATTGTTTTCATTGCAGATGAGTGCCTGCGAAATATCATAACTACTCTCAGATTCAATATATTTCCCTGTCCAACTTTCAATATTTTCTAAGCCAATATATTTTAAGTTTAGATTTTCATTTTTATTATTACATACTTTAGCGATATTTTTAATTCGCTTTATTTCCCAATCATCAGGAACTTCACCAAGCCAAGGAATGTTACTATTTTTCATTTTTACCTTCCATGTCTTTTAAAGTATCTATAAGATATTGTTTATGCCATTCCCATTTTTGTTTAATACTTAAATCATCAGAATATTTAACTATTTTATCTTTTGACTCTTGTATTAAATCATTTAATAAATAAATGACATCCGATTTATCATAATTAAAAAAATCATTAAAATAGTTTACATAATAAAAAGAGTCAATATCTTTCTTTAAGAACGTAAAAGGGTCATCTGGTTGATTTTTTTTAATCTGCGGAATGACTTTAGGATCAATTATGATTCGAGGATATATAGCATTTTTGACTTCTAACTTATACGCATTAAGGAGAGCTTTACCAAATACCATTACTTCATCTATAAAAAGGTTGCCAACCGTTATAGCACCACGAACTAAAATTCCTTCTTGTAGAAATTGAACTTGTAAACCTGCGGCAGCTAGTAATGCATGAAAAAGTGCGGATGTATAATCTACTTTCTTGTTTTTAAGTAAATGTGTAGAAAATGCTATAATAATATTGTCAGAAAAAATCTTTACTTTCAACACACTTGCAATATCTTTATTGTCGAGTAACTT
The DNA here is from genome assembly GCA_964371205.1 of uncultured Treponemataceae bacterium. Classification (GTDB taxonomy): domain Bacteria; phylum Spirochaetota; class Spirochaetia; order Treponematales; family Treponemataceae; genus CAYJNB01. The sequence goes on along the minus strand of CAYJNB010000320.1, from coordinate 263 downwards.
AAGCATTTTCTCAAACACTGTATGAATATCATTCAAGTTTTTATTTTCATCTTCTTCTATCATCTTTTTTGCACCCAAAATATCAATAAAGGCTACAACATGTTCCGAGGTTTCATATTTTTTATTTACTATTTTAGCCATGCATCACACCTCTTTTTCATAAAAACTTCTTTTGTCTGTGTCTGTAATGCTTAAAAGTTCACAATAATGAGACCAGTTCAAAATGTCAGACAGTGTCTGACATTTTGGATAAGCTATATACA
>CAYJNB010000319.1:0-2187 GCA_964371205.1 uncultured Treponemataceae bacterium | reverse complement strand
CTTAACTTAGAAGAATAGCATAGAGACTTCCCAGTGTAGTGAGTAACGCAGAGCGTTCCTCACTATTTATTAGCTGTGGTTAAGAAGTATTTCGATTGCTTTTTCGATGCTTATGTCTTCGAAGGCTTCGCGGTTTGTAAGATTTTTAAGGGTAAGCAGATTTTTTTCGGCTTGTTCTTTTTTGATTAGAATACCAAAGGGAACGGCTTTTTTTTCTGCAACGGTGTATTGCTGAGTAATCTTCTTTGCTTCAGGGAATACTTCGCAAGCTATGCCTTTTTCTCGCAACTTGCAAGAGGTGAGTACATAGTGGCTCATAAGTTCTTCATCTAGGCAAAAAATCTCTGCTTGTATAAAACTCTCAGCACCTTTAATTGCGCCGAGCTGTTCGAGCCCTGCAATAAGGCGGTCAAGACCGATTGAAGAACCAACACCCGATACGCGCTCTTTCATGTAGAGTCCTGCAAGGTCGTCGTAGCGCCCACCGGAACAAACTGAACCGATTGATGGCAATTCGTTCAAGAATGTTTCGTATACTAAGCCAGTGTAGTAGTCGAGTCCTCGCGTAATGGAAGGGTCGAGTACAAAGGTTGACTCAATACCGGCACTCACCATAAGCTTACGAAGTTCTCTCATGCGTGCGGTGTCTGCATCAGGCCCTCCGGCGGCTTTTTCCATAGCGCTGAGTGTTTGCTCAAAGTCCGGCGTGCCTTGTACAAAGTTCAAGATAGTTTGGGCTGTGTCGGCGCTTCCACAAATGTCTGTTAAGAGTTTTGCGGTTTCTTCTTTACCAATTTTTGCCAGTTTATCAACTGTGCGTAAAATTTCTTCTGAGTTATTGCGTTGTTCAATGTGTTCTAAAAAGCGGTTAAACAATCCGCGGTGATTAATGCGTATAGTTACATCGTTTACTCCGCATGCATTAAGAGCAGTTTTCATAAGTAAGAGAATTTCAAAGTCGCACATAACGCTGTCTGAGCCGACACTGTCAAAGTCGCACTGCATAAACTCGCGGTAACGTCCTGCTTGGGGTTTTTCGCCACGCCATACTTTTGCAATGTGGTAACGCTTGAATGGCATATAGAGCTCTGATTTATGCTCGGCAATAAAACGCGCAAAGGGGACAGTTAAGTCAAAACGAAGTGCAACATCGCGTCCGCCGTTGTCTTCGAAGCGGAATACTTGCTTTTCTGTTTCTCCTTCGCTCTTGCGTAAGAGAATTTCTGAATACTCTAAAACCGGTGTGTCGATTGGAATGTAACCAAAAGAACGGAATGTAGCGGTGAGTTTTTCAATCAATAGGGCACGCTTAATTTCTGCGTCAGGTAAATAATCCCGAAAGCCTTTTAATACTTTGGGTTGAATAAGATTTTGCATAGCATTATAATACACATAATGAGGAGAAAATACAATGCTCTTAGCAGTTGATATTGGCAATACAAATATTGTAATAGCCCTGTTTGATAAAAATAGAGTAGTGCACCAATGGCGCGTTTTTAGCGACATTCAGCGCACTTCTGATGAATATAATTCGACTATAGCCTCTCTTTTTAGAGATGCAAAACTTTCTACCGATGAGGTAAAAGAAGCAGTATTGAGTTCTGTTGTACCAACCTTGCTCGGACCTTTTATTCGATTGCTTGAAGGTATGATAGGCAAAAAACCGGTGGTAGTTACACCTGCTATGTATTCACAATTACCCATTACATTTCCTGAATCTGCAGTACACGAAATTGGTACAGACCTTGTATGCAATGCTGTCGAAGCATTCTGTCGCTATAATAGTGCGGTAATTATTGCTGATTTTGGAACTGCGCTTACTTTTACTGCGATTGACCAAAATGGACATCTTCAAGGAGTTGCTATTGCACCGGGTTTGGGAACTGCACTAAAGTCACTTTTTAGCAATACCGCTCAAATTCCATCGGTTCCACTTGAAGCACCACCGTCGAGTCTAGGTACAAACACTATCCATTCCATTCAGTCGGGGATTGTACTCGGCTACAAAGGTTTGGTTGAATCTCTTATTGCGCAAATAAAAACAGACATGTCTGCAAACACCGGCGTTGCAAAAGATGCAATTCATGTAGTCGCTACCGGTGGCTTAAATAGCGTTTTAAAGCCAATTACAGAGGTTTTTCAAGATGTAGATAAATCTCTTACTCTCAAGGGCTTAAAACGCATTGC
>CAYJNB010000318.1:0-2212 GCA_964371205.1 uncultured Treponemataceae bacterium | reverse complement strand
ATACCGCAGACCTGATGGAACATATATTCGTTTTGATGATAATGCTTGCGTTATTGTTGATGGCGATAAAAATCCAAAAGGTAAGCGTATATTCGGGCCGGTAGCTCGTGAACTTCGTGATATGGATTTCATGAAGATCGTATCGTTAGCACCGGAAGTTCTTTAAGGAGTAATGAATAATGATTAAGAAATTCAAAATCCGCAAGGACGACTCGGTTGAGGTTATTGCAGGTAAAGACAAGGGCAAACGTGGCACAGTTATTCGCGTACTTCGCGAAAAAGACCGTGTTATTGTTAGTGGCTTGAACATTGTAAAAAAAGCAATGAAAAGACGCAGTCAACAAGATAAAGGCGGTATCGTCGAAGTTGAAGCGCCACTGCATATTTCAAATGTTATGATCGTGTGTAAAAAATGCGGTCCGACCAGAATTGGTTATAAACTCGATGGCGACGCTAAAAAGCGTGTGTGCCGAAAATGTGGAGACACACTATAATGAGTAATTACGTACCTCGGCTTAAGAAAGTCTATAATGAAAAAATAGCACCAGAGCTTTTTAAAGAGCTCGGTTACAAGTCCGTCATGCAAATCCCAAAGGTTACAAAAATTGTTGTAAGCATGGGTATTGGCGAAGCACTCGTAAACAAGAAACTCCTTGATGCCGCAGCAACTGACATTGGTCTTATTACCGGTCAGAAGGCTGTAAAAACAAGGGCGAAAAAAAGTATTGCGAACTTCAAACTGCGTGAGGGCAATGAGGTCGGAGTAAGAGTAACATTACGTGGAACTCAAATGTATGAGTTCTTAGATCGTTTGATCAATGTTGCATTACCCCGTGTTAAGGATTTTCGTGGTATTAAACCTAATGGGTTTGATGGACACGGAAATTATTCTCTTGGTATTACAGAACAAATCATCTTTCCAGAAATTGACTTCGATAAAATCGAAAGAATTGCTGGTATGAACATTAACGTTGTTACTTCTGCAAAAGTAGATAATGACGCTCGTGCTCTGTTGACCAAGTTCGGCATGCCCTTCAGAAAGTAAGTGAGGAGTTCATGGCTAAAAAATGTTTGATTATAAAGTCTAATGCAGAACCAAAATACAGTACACGTAAGTACAATCGTTGTTTGGTATGCGGAAGACCCCGCGGATATTTACGCAAATACAAAATGTGTCGTGTTTGCTTTCGTAAATTAGCAAGTGAAGGCCTGTTACCGGGCGTTACAAAATCCAGTTGGTAGGAGATAAAGAATGAGCGTTTCAGATCCCATCGCAGATATGCTGACCAAGGTGAGAAATGCGGCTATGGCCCGCCACGAAAAGGTAGACGTTTCGACTTCAAAATTGAAGCTGGAAATTGTAAAAATCCTGAAAACTGAAGGTTATATTAAAAACTTCAAAAAGGTTACTCAGGACGGGCTTAACGTAATCCGCATATTCTTAAAATATGATGATTCTAATACACCGGTTATCCACGGAATTAAGAAAGTTTCTACTCCGGGACGCCGCGTATATTCAGGTTATAAGGACATGCCACGTGTATACAACGGGTATGGTACAGTTATAGTGTCAACATCTTTAGGTGTTACAACTGGTAAAAAAGCAGTTGAAAAGATGGTTGGCGGTGAATTACTTTGTACCGTTTGGTAATAGGAGGAAGCAATGTCAAGAATTGGTAAACTTCCCGTAACTATTCCAGCGGGAGTTAAAGTAAGCACAAATAGTAATGTAATTACAGTTGAAGGACCTAAGGGAACTTTAACACAAGATTACTTGGACTTAGTTACCATTACTATTAGTGATTCAACTATTGTGGTTGATCGTAAAGATGATTCTAAACCGGCAAAATCTGCACATGGTTTATATCGTAGCCTTATTCAAAACATGGTTACTGGTGTAACAGATGGATATGCAAAAAGCCTTATTATTAATGGCGTTGGATATCGTGCAGAAGTACAAGGGAACTTACTTGTAATGAACCTTGGCTACTCTACTGACTTTATTGTTGGTATTCCGGAAGGTCTTACAGTTGTTGCAGATAACCAAGGAAAGGTAACTATTTCTGGTATTAGTAAGCAATTTGTTGGAGAATTTGCAGCTCAAGTTCGTAAATTAAGATTACCAGAACCTTACAAAGGCAAAGGTATCCGTTACGAAGATGAGATTATTAGAAGGAAAGTCGGTAAGTCCGGCGTTAAATAAGGGTACGTA
>CAYJNB010000317.1:0-2215 GCA_964371205.1 uncultured Treponemataceae bacterium | reverse complement strand
TTGAAATTTCGCTCATTTTTATGTAGAATGGGCGAATGGAATTTACACAAGAATTTATTGACGGCTTGGCCGTTAACGAAGTAGACATTATGAAGCGGATTGCTGATGAGCTTTCTGTTCGTTTGCCGCAAGTGAGTGCGGTAGTTAGTTTGATTGGGGAAGGGTGTACCGTTCCTTTTATTTCGCGTTATCGCAAAGAGCAACATGGTTCACTTGATGAATTGCAAGTGCGCACTGTTGATCATTCATATAAGAGTTATACAAACTTAGAGACTCGTCGCCTTGAGATTGTTCGAGGAATTTTCAATGCAGGCAAATTGACTGATTTGCTGTATGCAAATATTTTAAAGGCTAATACGCTTACCGAGCTCGAAGACTTATGGGCTCCCTTTAAGAAAAAGAAAAAAACACGCGGTATGCTGGCTGCAGAGCGCGGACTTGAACCGCTTGCAGATGCTATGCTCGAACTGGACGACAAGGCTCTTTTAGCAAAGGCTGCAGAATTTGTTGTTGTGAATGAAGAAGCCGAAGAACTTTCGGTACCGGATGTTGAAGCGGCTCTTGCCGGTGCAAAAGATATTATTGCCGAGCGTGTTGCTCAAGATGTGGATAATCGTTCTAAGGTGCGCGACTTTTATTTGAGCACCGGTGTAATCAAAACAGTTGGTATTGGCTCAGAAGAAGACGAAAAAACATCGGTATATCAAATGTACTGGGATTATAAAGAGGGCTTGAATCAAATTAAGCCACACCGCATTTTAGCAATTAACCGCGCAGAGCGTGAAGAAAAGCTTGATGTTTCTATCGATGTTGATGTTGAAGGTGCTGTAGATCTTTTAAAAAGATTGTATACCTTTAATAATAGTTACCATCCAGAGGCTGTTGAAGACGGCTTGGTTCGCTTGCTTTCGCCTGCTGTTGTGCGCGAAATTCGTAGTGACCAATCTGATGGTGCAGATGGACACGGAATCGGTGTTTTTAGCGAAAATCTTAAAAACCTTCTAATGACTCAGCCGATTAAACGAACGCGCGTTTTGGGTGTTGACCCTGGAATTCGGACAGGTACAAAGTGTGCTGCCCTTGATGAGAACGGAAAATACCTTGGCGATTTTGTAATTTATCAGCATAAGGCAGAAGAAGGCGCCGCTCTTATTCGCAAAGCAATTAAACAATTCGATATTCAGCTTGTAGCCATTGGAAACGGAACAGGGACTCGCGAAGTACAAGAACTTGTTTCTATGGTTATTAGCGAAAACTTTCCGGAAGTGTTGTACACCGTTGTTGACGAGGACGGCGCTTCGGTATATTCAGCAAGCGATACAGCTCGCGAAGAATTTCCTGATTTGGACTTGACCATTCGCGGCGCAATTTCGATTGGGCGACGTTTGCAAGACCCTCTAGCAGAGTTGGTAAAAATCGATCCAAAATCAATAGGTGTTGGTTTGTATCAGCACGATGTAAACCAAAAACGTTTGAGCGAAACACTCGACGAGGTTGTTGGATCTGTTGTTAACAATGTTGGTGTTAACCTTAATACCGCATCTTTTTCTTTGTTAAAATATGTTTCGGGAATTAACTCAACATTGGCAAAAAAAATTGTTGCTTATCGTGATTCAAAGGGTAAAATTGAAAGCCGTGATGAGCTGCAAAAAATCCCGGGTATGGGGCCAAAGTCTTTTGAGCAATGTGCCGGCTTCTTAAAAATTCCTGAAAGCACAAACGAGTTGGATAATTCATGGGTACACCCAGAAAACTATCCTGCTGCGAATGAGATTTTTGCTTTTGCAAAAAAGAACGAAGAGATTCCTTCTGCAATAAAAACGCAACTTAAAGAAAGTTATAAACTCGGAGATCAAACGATTACCGATATTTTGGAAGAGCTTAAAAAGCCAAACCGCGACCCACGCGACGACTTTCCAAAGCCAATTATGCAAAAAGGTGTTATTGCATTTGAAGACTTAAAAGTTGGAATGACCGTAACCGGAAAAATTAAAAATGTTGTAGACTTTGGTGCTTTCGTAGATTTAGGCCTAAAGGAAACAGCCCTGTTACACATTTCTGAGTTGAGCGATAGCTACGTTGCCGACCCTATGGATGTGCTCAAAGTTGGCGATATTAAAGAATGCCGCATTATTGATCTTGACGTAAACCGCCGCCGCATAAGCCTTTCGCTTAAAACAGCAGGTGCTTCTGGTTCAGCAGGTTCGGCATCAAG
>CAYJNB010000316.1:302-2226 GCA_964371205.1 uncultured Treponemataceae bacterium | reverse complement strand
TACGAAGCATCCCCGGCGTAGTAAACGTCCGCCTCATAACCCATTAATGCAGGAGGGGGCAAGTCTGCCCCCTGGGCTTAGCCGGCTCAGCCGTCTTCGCCACACCCCCATCTCGATAACAAGGAAATACCATGGATGACGAAAGACTAAACAACATAGAAATAAAAAGCGCCTACCTCGAAGACTTTGTACAAAACCTGCAAGAAGTTGTGCTCCAACAAGGCAAGCTCATCGACTCACTCAAAGAAGAAAGCAAAGCCATGCGCAAAAAAATAAACGAACTCTCCGAAGCCCTCGAAGGCGACATTCCTCACGTAAAACCACCCCATTATTAAGAGAATTATAATTGAGCGTTAAACTGTCTTTTGCTCTTACAGTTTTTGCTTATTTCTTTCATCTCAAATTATAATTCTATTTTTTTTACACATAAAAGGAAGTTTTGCGATTATAATCGCAAAAGTCGTCGTATTTACATAGTTTTGCGGTTACAATCGCAAAACTATTGCTTTTTCTGGAGAGTTGGGGAAGGTATAGTAACCTTGCATTTTTTCTTGTAAATACATACCTTATGAAGTATAGTATTAGTGAGAGGAAAACAAAATGGATGAAGAGAGCCTTATATGAAAATTTTTATTAGTTGGTCAGGTGAGCAAAGTAAAGAAGTAGCTGAATTATTGAAGCGATGGTTACAATGCGTAATTCAATCGTGCAAACCTTGGGTATCTACAGAAGATATTGAGCGTGGTAGTTTATGGTTTGAAGAAATAAAAAAAGTATTAGATGGTGTTACTTTAGGCATTGTTTGTTTAACAAAAGAAAATAAAGAAAAGCCATGGATTATGTTTGAAGCTGGAGCATTAGCAACAGGTTTAACAGATAAAAAAGTAATGACATTTCTTATAGATTTAGAGACTACCGATGTAGGTCAACCGTTAGCTCAATTCAATGCTACACTTCCAAATCAAGAAGGGTTACTTAAATTAGTAAAATCCATAAATACTAGCTTAGGCGATAATATGCTTGCACCAGAGGTAGTGCAAAATGTAGTTGGCACATACTGGCGACAATTTGAAGAAGGATTTAAGATAATTAGAAAAAAATATAAGAGCATAGAAAATGATAAAGAAGTTACAAAAGAGAAAAGTGACGATGAACATATTAATTCAGAGATGCTAAAAGAAGTATTGTATTCTATAAGGAATTTAGATCGAAGAATAAGAAATCAAGAAATAAGATCTCTAAATTCGGAAATAAGATTTAGCAGTCAAGAAGAAAATAATATACACAGAGAATTCGATAATAATATAACTAATTTTAGCATACTCTCAAAACGACTTAGAGACAAGGTATCTTTTCGTGTCAAACAAGATTTAGATTCCGGTATGAGTATAGATGACGTTGCTGAAAGACATGGGTTAAGTATTAGTGATGTTCTAAATATCCGTGAATCATTTATGAACAGGAGGTAAAAATGGATAAACTAAAAATGGAGACAGTAAACATTACTCAAGAAAACATAGAAAAAATAGGTGCGTTATTTCCAAATGTTATTACAGAAACAAAAGAAAATGGCGAACTTAAAAAAGTTATCAACTTTGATAAACTCAAGCAAGAACTTTCAAATGATATTATCGATAACAATTCTGAAAGTTACGATTTTACATGGGTAGGTAAAAATCAAGCTGTAATTGATGCTAATACTCCAATACGTAAAACACTACGCCCTGTTATTGAAGACGAAGAGAATGCAACAGGTGAAGATAGTTCTGGCAATCCATATAAAAGTAGCGGTAGTAAAAACTTTGAAACAACAGAAAATCTTTACATTGAGGGCGATAATATTGATGTACTAAAGCTGTTACAGGAAAGCTATTTAAACAGCATTAAAATGACTGTTTCTACCAGTAGACACATCAGAAATATT